>NZ_SJOT01000001.1:0-174786 GCF_012027795.1 Megasphaera sp. SW808 | reverse complement strand
AAAAACGGATTGGCTCCTACTTTTCCTTTGAAAACTAAAAAATGAAATAATAAAAACAAGAATGAAAATGCATAACTAGTTGCAGAAGATACGTTCCAGATTTGGACAAGCCATCTTCTGAATAACAGAACATACACTGTAATAATAAGGCTAAGGACACACGCCGATGTAATGCTAATAGACTGAATATAGTCTCCTATAATTGGATTGACAGCATATGCCGCAAAAAAGCCCGTTATCGGAAATAGCGTCTCCGGCAAAATTTTTATAGGATTCCATCCATTCGGCATAGGAATCGCGTTTCTCATACTTGAAAGATTGCTCCAGTCGTCCCCATCATATGGCACGAGCATATTTCCTTTAACAAAAAAGATGAACATAACTAAAAATATAAATATAGCATATGCCCATTGTTGAGCCTTATGAAAATTCCATTGAAAAGTCATGATGTTAACTCCTCCTTACCCCCGCACTTTTTGTTTTATAACCTTATTTCCATTGTACTCTTTAACCAAATACAACGGCCTAAATTTACTTTCATTGAACACGCGCCCTAAATATTCTCCCATAATCCCCAGGAAGAATAATTGGACTCCGCCAATAAACAGTATCACGGTGATCAAGGATGGATACCCTGCTACATCGCCTCCATATATAATTGTCTTGATAATGATGACAGCCATGTACATCATGGCCAAAAACGCCAGTACGCAGCCGACAAAGGATGCCAGCCGCAGCGGCGCTATCGTAAAACTAGTTAATCCTTCAATGGCTAAATTTAACAACTTCCAATAATTCCACTTCGTTTTTCCAGCAATCCGCGCCGGCCGTTCAAAAAGGATTTCTTTTTTATTAAATCCAATCCAACTAAATAAGCCTTTCGTATAACGCTGCGATTCGCGCATTAATCGTAACGCTTCCAGACATTGCTTATCCAACAGCCTGAAATCGCCGACATCCTTCTGAATCGGAATATTCGATACGCCTTGCAGTATGCGGTAAAACATATGGGACGACCATTTTTTGAAGAACGTTTCTCCTTCACGGCTGGTTCGTTTGGCGCATACATCGTCGTATCCTTGTTCCCAATAGGAAATCATTTCAGGAATTAACTCCGGCGGATCCTGCAAATCGGCATCCATTATAATAGCCGCGTCGCCAGACAAATAATCGATACCGGCAATCATAGCAATTTCTTTGCCGAAATTACGAGATAAATCGACATAGCACACTCGCGTATCTTTCGCCCGCAATTCCTGAAGAATATGCAGCGTACTATCTGTGCTGCCGTCATTGACAAATACGAATTGGAACGCATATTGGTCTATTTTATTAATAACTGCCGACGTTTTTTCATAAAACACAGGCAGTGCCGCTTCTTCGTTATAACACGGCACTAAAATAGATACAAGCTGTCTGTCTGTCTGTCTGTCTGTCTGTCTGTCTGTCTGTCTGTCTGTCTGTCTGTCTGTCTGTCAAAATGATAGAATTCATGCCACATATGTCAACACCTTTCTCTTATGGAACAGAACGACAATAAAACGATTACATATCATATACAAGCCGCTTCTTCCATCATCTCATGGATGCAGTCCCTGAACGCCTGGGCCGTGTCGGCCCGATTGATGCGTTCGCGCAGGGCCGCCGAGCCGTACATCCCTTTTGTGTACCACGAGGCATGAGCCCGCATTTCCCGCACGCCGATATATTCGCCCTTGTAGGCCAGCAGGGCTTCAAAATGCTCCAGAATTTGCTCGTACCGTTCCATCGGCGACGGCGGCGGCAGGATTTCACCCGTATCCATATAGCGGTATATCTGCGGGAAAATCCACGGATTCCCCTGGGCGCCCCGGCCGACCATGACGGCGGCGCAGCCCGTCGCCTCAAACATGTGCACCGCCGACGGGCCGTCTACGATGTCGCCGTTTCCGATGACCGGGATAGAGACGGCTTCTACGACCTGCCGTATCTTGTCCAAATCGGCGCGGCCGCTGTAAAACTGCTCCCGCGTCCGGCCGTGAACGGTAATAGCCGCCGCGCCGGCAGCTTCCGCCCGCTGAGCCAATTCAACGGCTGTAAAGGAATCGTCGTCCCATCCGGTACGCATTTTTACGGTGACGGGAATAGACACGGCCTTTACGACGGCGGCGATGACCTGTTCCGCCTTGGGCAAATCCTTCATCAAGGCAGAACCTTCGCCGTTTTTGACGATCTTTTTGACGGGACAGCCCATGTTGATATCGACAATATCTGCGCCGGCCTGTTCGACGGCTATCGCCGCCTGGGCCATGACGACGGGATCGGCCCCGAATATCTGCATCGACAGGGGATGCTCCCGCTCGTCGATATACAGCAGTTCTTCTGTATGCTTGTTTTTATAGCGTATCCCCTGAGAGCTGACCATTTCCGTGCAGACCAAAGCCGCGCCATAGCGGCGGGCAATGACGCGGTACGGCAAATCGCATACGCCGGCCATGGGCGCCAGGACGACAGGCCGTTCCAGCCGGACCGGGCCAATAGCAAAGGGCTCAGCAATTCCGTTCATAAATGATTCTCAATCCTTCCAAGGTCAGCATCGGTTCTACGACGTCGATAGCCTTCGTTTCCGGCGCGAGGACGACGGCAAATCCGCCCGTAGCGACAACTTTGGCTTTTCCGCCCAATTCCCGGCGCATGTGATTGACAATGCCTTCTATTTGTCCAATGTAGCCGTAATATACGCCGGCCTGCATACTTTCCACCGTATTGCGGCAAATGACCTTTTCCGTACGGCGGATCTCGATGCGCGGCAACTTAGCAGTACGCTGCACCAGGGCGTCCGTCGAAATGCCGATGCCCGGGCAGATAGAGCCGCCGAGGTAATTGCCCTTCTTATCGACGGCGCAGAAGGTCGTAGCCGTACCGAAGTCGATGATGATGACCGGGCCGCCGTACTTCGCGTAAGCCGCCACGGCATTGACGATGCGGTCAGCGCCGACTTCGCGGGGATTGTCGTATTTAATGTCCATGCCCGTCTTCACGCCCGGCCCGATGATCAGGGGCACCAAGCCGAAATAACGCTGGCACATGCGTTCCAGCGTCGGCATAACCGGCGGTACGACAGACGAAATAATGATCGAGTCGATATCTTCCGAATTCACATCGTTCAAGTAAAAGAGGTCGCGAATCAGCACGCCGTATTCGTCCGTCGTGCGCAGCTTGTTCGTCGAAATGCGCCAATGGTCCAGCAGTTCCTTTCCCTTGAATACGCCGAGAACAATATTTGTATTTCCTACATCAATGACTAATAACATACGCTGTACTCTCCCTGCCCTAAATGAAATAATATACGGTTACTATAATAACAAAGTTTTTCTTCCTTGGATAGGTCTTGCCGTCTATTTTCCAAAGAAAAAGCGGCATGCCGCAGCTCGTCCTGCACTGCGTATGCCGCCTTTACCCTATTCGATTGCCGCTGTCCTGTCAGACGGGGCGAACCCGCACGTCGCCGGCCAGCACCCGTTCCATGCCGTTTGCCGTCTCGACCATCAGGTTGCCGTTTTCGTCCAGCGTCACGGCCTTTCCCGTAAACGACCGGTCCGACGCTGAGACTTCTACGTCCCGTCCCAGCATGCAGGACAAGACCTTCCATTCTTCCAGAATCGGCGCGAAGCCCTGCTCGCTGGCCACGTCGTAATACCGTTCCAATTCGCGCAATATGTCCTGCAGCAGCTCTACCCGCTGTACGGGCACGTTTTCTATGGCGAAGCTCGTCACGGTCTTTTTCAGCTCCCGCGGCAGCGCTTTTTTGCCGAGGGCCGTGTTGATGCCGATGCCCATGACGACGTAGTTGATCTTTTCTACGGACGCGTTCAGCTCCGTCAAGATTCCGACCAGCTTCTTGTCGCCGACCAGGATATCGTTGGGCCACTTGATGCCGCAGTGAATGAGGCCGGCCCGGCGCAGCACCTTGGTCAGAGCCACGGCGGCAACCAGCGTCAGCTTAGAAACCTCCATAGGCGGAAAGGTAGGCCGCAAAATAAGGGAAAACCAAATCCCCTGAGCGAAGGGCGAAATGAAAGAACGATCCAGCCGTCCTCTCCCGCCGGTCTGTTCTTCGGCTACGACGATCGTCCCTTCATCAGCGCCCTGGTCGGCCAGTCGTTTGGCCACCGTATTCGTCGAATCCACCTTTTCAAAATACACAATCTTTTTTCCAAACAGGCCGGTCTTCAGCCCGTTGGCAATCTGCTCCGGCCGCAGCAGCTCCGGCGCTTCTTTCAAACAATAGCCTTTTTTCGTATACGATTCAATGACGTATCCCCGCTGTTTTAAGACGCGGATATGTTTCCAAACGGCTGTACGGGAAATCCCAAATAATTCGGAAATTTTTTGTCCGGATACGAAAGTCCCCTGATTCTCCATCAAATAATCCAGGATATCCTGTCTCATTCTTTTTCACTCCTAATACTAACGATACGATGCCGACATAGATATAGCTGACATACCTATATCTTTGGGCATACAGAAATTGTAGCATAAAAGAAATCCCTGTCAATATCAAGAAAAAGTAATATAAATCATTACATATTTTATGTATCTGCCAGAAACTGTCTCCGTCACATAAAAAAGCTGCGACAGTGCCGCAGCTTTTTCATTTAGTTTTTGTCTTCTGATACGGTATTGCCCCACGGGCTGACTTCTACATGAGGCTTCTGCCCTTCCGCCGGTTCGGCGCCTTCGGCGCTTTCGCCGTCGCCTTCCGGCTTAGGTGCTTCCAGCGAACCATATTTAATCAGATTTTCTACCTGTTCGTGATTAATCGTTTCGATTTCCAGCAGCGCTTCTGCCATGCTGTGAAGAGCCTTGATGTTTTCCTTCAGCATGCGCAGTACGTCCGCATAGGCCTCGGTAACGATATCGTGCATTTCCTTGTCGATCAGTTCGGCTACGCCTTCGCCGTAATTGCGGTCGTGGCCCAGGCTCTTGCCCAGGAACACCTGGTCCTGCTGCTCGCCGAAGACCATCGGCCCCAGCTTGGAGCTCATGCCCAGGCGGGTAATCATCTGGCGGACGATGCGGGTAACGCTCTGCAAGTCGCCCGACGCGCCGCTGCTGATTTCATTGAAGACGATTTCTTCGGCAGCCCGGCCGCCCAAGGCGACGCGGATCTGCGCCAGATAATACGATTTCGTCTCATAGGACCGTTCTTCATTCGGCAGCATCATCGTATAGCCGCCGGCACGTCCGCGGGGAATAATCGTAACCTTATGGACCGGGTCGGAGTTCGGCTGCAGCAAATAAGCGATCAGGGCGTGTCCCGATTCGTGAACGGCCGTCAGGCGCTTTTCCTTGTCGCTGATGACATGGCTGCGCCGTTCCGGGCCGAAGCATACCTTTTCGCTGGCTTCTTCCAGTTCGGCCATGTTGATGACTTTTTTATCGGCACGAGCCGCCAACAAAGCCGCTTCGTTCAGCAGGTTGCCTAAATCGGCGCCGGTAAAGCCCGGCGTCTTCTTGGCGATGATATCCAAATCGACGTCCTTGCCGAGAGGTTTGCCTTTTGCGTGCACTTCCAGGATAGCCCGGCGGCCCCGCAGGTCCGGACGGTCGACGGTGATCTGACGGTCAAAACGGCCGGGACGCAGCAGCGCCGGGTCGAGGATATCGGGACGGTTCGTCGCGGCGATCGTAATGATGCCTTCGTTGGCGCCGAAGCCGTCCATTTCTACGAGCAGCTGGTTCAGCGTCTGTTCGCGTTCGTCGTGACCGCCGCCAAGGCCTGCGCCGCGCTGGCGGCCTACGGCGTCGATTTCGTCGATGAAGACGATGCACGGCGCGTTTTTCTTAGCCTGGGAGAAAAGATCGCGCACGCGGGACGCGCCGACGCCGACGAACATTTCTACGAAGTCGGAGCCGCTGATGCTGAAAAAGGGAACGCCTGCTTCGCCGGCAACGGCCCGGGCCAGCAGGGTTTTCCCGGTGCCCGGAGGCCCGAAGAGCAGCACGCCTTTGGGAATCTTGGCGCCGATGTTGTTGTATTTGCCGGGATTGCGGAGAAATTCGACGATTTCCGCCAATTCTTCCTTCGCTTCGTCTTCGCCGGCAACGTCTTTAAAGGATACCTTGATTTTTCCTTCGCCGTGCATCTTCGCATGGCTCTTGCCGAAATTCATCACCCGGCCGCCGCCGCCCTGGGTCTGCTGCATGATGAAAAACCACACACCGATGAGAATCAAAATCGGCAGGATAGAGCTCAGCAGGCTCATCCACCACGAGGGCTGTTCAGGCGGCTTGGCGATGACGTTGACCTCCGCGTCGCGCAGGGCCGGCATCATAGCCGCGTCCGTCGGGGCGTACGATGTAAAAGACGTGCCGTCCTTCAGCTGACCGACGATAGCGTGGTCGTCCGTGATCTGGACTGCGTCTACCTTTTTCTGCTGAACCTGATTCATGAAATTCGTATAGGAAATTTCCGATTTATCAGCTTTATTTGTCGTAAACGCATCGATGATAGAAACGGCAACGATGATAATCAGTAAGTATAAACTTACATTACGCACAAATTTGCTCAAGATACTACTCCTTTCAAAGTAATCTATCATTAAGTAATGTCATGCAACCAATACAATATCTATATTACCATACTTCGGACAATGCAACAACAGCTTTTCCCGCAAAACAAGACGGTAATAGTGTATGTTTATTTCGTATAAATTTCTTCTTTCAATATGCCGATATAAGGCAAATTCCGATAAGAGCTGTCATAATCCAGGCCGTAGCCGACGACGAAGGCGTCGGGAATTTCAAAGCCGTTGTAATCGACGTGGATGTCGACCTGCCGGCGCGACGGCTTGCTCAGCAAGGTAGCCAGCTTGACCGAATTAGCGCCGCGGTCTTTCAAATAGGGCACGAGATAGCTCAGCGTAATGCCCGTATCGATGATATCCTCGACGATGAGGATATCCTTTCCGGCGACGTCGTTGTCCATGTCCTTGCGAATCGTAACCGCGCCGGACGACGTGGCCGACGAGCCGTAGCTGGAACAGCTCATGAAGTCAAATTTTACGGGAACCTGAATCTGGCGGGCCAAATCCGTATAGAACACGACGGCGCCTTTCAAAATGCCGCACAGCAAAATCGTCTTGCCGGCGTAATCGGCCGTTATCTGCGCGCCCATTTCCCGCACTCGCTTCTGTATTTGTTCTTCTGTAAATAATATTTCTTTTACGTCTTGATGCATATCGTATATCCTCCCCCGGAATGACAAAGTATATATAGCGACGCAGGCTTTCCTGCGGTTCTTTCTGTTTTCATGATTTCGTTCTGCGCCGGCCCTTTATGCCCTGCGACACTACGACGCACAAATCGGATTTCGTCGTATAGGCCGTAACGCGGCCCGTCTGGAACTGCTTGCCCGCGCCTTTGCAGGCCAGCTCCCGTATCGTTTCTACGTAATGAAAGGGTATATCCCGCTCCGTCCCCGCCGCGTTCCGGCACAGCAGGCGCACGAGGCGGCGCTGCAGGGCTACGGGCTGGCTGAGAAACCATTTCTTTTCCACGCCGGCCCCGCCTTCGCACGGCTTGACGTGAGCCTCGTACAGTCGGCTCGCCCATTGGGCCATGCAGTCGTCTTCGGCCTGGGCAATCTGCGCCAGCCGGTTCAAATCGCCGACGACGGACGGATTGTACTGCCGCAGCGCCGGCAGCAGCTCCAGGCGGATGCGGTTGCGCGTAAACCGGACAGAGTCGTTCGTCTCGTCGTGACGCGGCGTCAGATTCCGCTCGTTGACATAAGCATCGATATCTCCGCGCGTTATGCCCAGGAGCGGGCGGACGACGTCGCCGGTTCGCGGCCGCATCGCACCCAATCCGGCCAGTCCGCTGCCGCGCAGCAAGTGCAGCAGCACCGTTTCCGCCTGGTCATCCTGATGATGGGCTACGGCAATCGCCGCGGCCCCCAGACGGTCCTTTTCTTCGCGAAGCAGGCGATACCGCTCTCTCCTGCCGACAGCTTCCAGCGACGCGTGCTCCTGCGCCGCCAGCGTCGGCACGTCTGCCCGGCGGCAGATAAATGGACAGGCCCGCTTCTCCGCTTCCTGCCGTACAAACCGGACCTCCTCGTCAGCGGCATCCCGAATGCCATGATGGACGTAGCATACGGCGAGGCGCAAGTTATAGTCCGGCCGCAGCCGGGCTAATATATCCAGCAGCGCCAGCGAGTCGGGCCCGCCGGAACAGGCAATCAGAATCGTCTCTCCCAGCTGAAGCAGCGAATACTGCCGGCAGTATTCTTCTACGGTTTCAACGACATTCATAAGCCTCTCCGTTGCCTCCGCGCCAAGCGGCATCGTGGAAGGAATGGCGGTAAAAGACGCCTTCCATCAAATCGCTTTCGCTGATGCGAATGCTGTCAAAGCCATAGCGCTGCAAAAAGGAACGGGCGACGGCCAGACCGGCGACAATGATGTCGCTGCGCTTAGGCTGCAGTCCCGCTACATGGCGGCGGCCTTCGGGACCCATGCGCCGCAGTCTGTCCAGATGATAGGACAGGCGTTCCAGCGATACGACGCAGCCTTCGATGCGGGACGGATCGTACTCCGTCATTTCCAGCTCCATCGCGGCCAGTGTCGTCAGCGTTCCGCCTACGCCGATAAGGGCCGCCGAAGGTTCTATGGGCGCAGACAGCCATTGCCGGCTGCAATAGGCTTCCAAAGCAGCCAGTTCCTCTTCTTCCATCTGATTTTTTTTCGTCAGGCGCACGGCGCCCAAGGGATAGCTGTGAGACCAGGCGACGACGCCGTCCCGGCCGACGGCCACTTCGCTGCTGCCGCCGCCGATATCCAGGACGACGGCCTCCTTGCCGGCTTCAACGCCGGCTGCCGCCCCGCAGAAGCTGAGAGCCGCTTCCTCCAGGCCGGAAATGCAGCGGCAGTGCCAGCCAAAACGGGCCCGTATTTCCGCCAAAAAGGCTTGGCCGTCTGCGGCTTCGCGCACTGCGCTGGTCGCGACGGCACAGACGGGAACGGATCCTAACCGGGCCTGCCATCGGGTCATGGCCGCAAGGGAGGCCTCAATCCCTTCCGGCGATAAATGCCTTGTCTCTTCTATCTGATAGCCGAGGCGCGTCATTTCCAATTCTTTCGCCGAAAACTTCCAGCGATCATCTTCCCAGCGCCCCGTCATCAGGCGCAGGGAATTGGAGCCGATATCGACAACGGCAAATTCCTTATCCTTCATCTGTCATGTACCTCGTTCTAAACTCGGACAGCCTTTTCCAGTCGGTAAAACAAAAAGAGCATTCCAAGACAGGAATACTCTTTATTCGTCCTTATGATTACCGATATACGAAATCAATCGGCACGGCGAGCGCCGCGGCCGCCGCGTTTTGATTCGGTATTGCGTTTCAAATCCATCTGGCGTTCGTCACTTTCCTTCAGGAATTTACTAAGCCGGTCCTCGAAAGACAACGATGTAGAAGAGCGGCGATTCGAGTCAAAATTGTTGTGCTGGCGGAATTCATGTCTTGGACGGAACTCTTTCTTTTCCGGAGCCGGCTGGGTCTGCTTGATAGACAGGCCGATTTTTCCCTTATCGTCGACAGACAAAACTTTGACGTTTACTTTGTCCTGAACTTTCAAGAAATCGTGCACATCTTTTACATACTCATTAGCAACTTCAGAAATGTGGACCAAGCCCACCTTCTTGTCAGGAAGCTCTACAAAAGCGCCAAATTTTGTAATCCCTGTCACGGTGCCTTCCAATACACTGCCTACTTCGATTGTCATGTTACCTTATATTCCTCCTTGTATGCTTCAGCTTTGCTGATAACACGTATAACGCTATTATACTCATAAACGGCGAAAAATTCAATCGCAAAATAATGTAAATTCCTAAGGCGGAACGCCTCGTCAGCGCCTGTAGGGGATTTCTCCCGGCTCGGCCAGTCCGAACTGTTCCCGCGCCTGTTTTTCTACGGCATCGGGGGAAATAAGCTGTTCTTTCCTGTCCTTCAGCCGCTGGTTTTCTTCCGTCAAGGCCTGCTCCTGCTGCAGCGTCCGCTTCATGTCCTCGTGGATCTGCCACATCTGATACATGCGCAGGCACAAGAAGACTCCTCCGACCAGCAGTATGAGAAGGACGATGCCCTTGTACAGCGTCATCCCCTTCTTTTTTTTCGTACGCCGCCGGCGCACCGTCCCGGTACGTCGGAGCCGCCCATCCCGTTTTTCCGTCATGATTCTGCTCCTTTAATATAGGCACTGCAACACGCATGCTATAAGTATACCTTCATTTTCACTTAAGATAAAGTTTTTTCTCGATTTAATACGGCCCACTTTCGCAAACGCCGCTGATATTATATAATAGAACGTAAACTATGAAGAAACAGAGGTCTTTGCTCATGAGATATGAACCGATTACTCCTGAAATTTTAAAAAAACTGCAGACTGCCGTCGGCCCTAAAAACGTCACGACAGATCCGGATAAAATGCAGCCCTACTCCCACGACGAAGTGACCGACCCGGCGTACCACCACATGCCCGAAGCCGTCGTCTTTGCCGAAACGGCCGAGCAGGTCGCCGCTGTCGTCCAGCTGGCCAACGACTATCATTTTCCCGTCGTGCCCCGCGGGGCCGGTACAGGGCTGGCCTGCGGCGCAGTGCCTATTTACGGCGGCGTCGTCCTGTCCCTGGAAAAAATGAACCGCATTCTGGAAATTAACGAAGACGCCTTATACGCCGTCGTAGAACCGGGCGTCCGCACGTCGGACCTGCAGGACGCAGCCGAAGCCAAGGGTCTGTTCTACGCCGGCGACCCCTGCAGCGGCGACTCCTGCTTTATCGGCGGCAATATCGCCACCAACGCCGGCGGCAACCGGGCTGTCAAATACGGTACGACGCGCCATCAGGTATACGACGTGGAAATCGTCAATCCGACGGGCCGCATCGTCCAGCTCGGCGCACGCCTGCAGAAGCAATCGACAGGCTACTGCCTCGAGCAGCTGGTCATCGGCTCGGAAGGCACGCTGGGCATCATCACCAAGGCGACGGTCAAGCTCCTGCCGAAGCCTAAATACGCCCTCGATCTGCTGGCCGTTTTCGATTCGCCGGAACAAGCCATCGGCGCCGTCGGAGCCATTTTAAAGCAAGGCATCGTCCCGACCTGCGTCGAATATATGGACAATATTACCATTCAATCTGTAGAAAGATATCTCCATGAAAAGCTGCAGGGCAGCGATTCGGGAAATTACCTCATCGTCGAAGTCGAAGGCATCAATGAAGACGACCTGGACGACAAGGCCGTCGCTTTAGACGAGCTCTGCACGCACCACGGCGCGTCGTCGGTCCTCGTCGCCGACCACAATAAAATCTGGCAGGCCCGCAAGGCCTTCGCCGAAGCAGTCCGCGCCGAAAGCCTCATCGTCAGTAAAGAAGACGTCGTCGTCCCCGTCGACCAGGAACCGCTCCTGCTGGCGGAAATTCTCCGCCTGGCCGGCAAATACGGCCTGATCACCCGCATTGCCAGCCACGCCGGCGACGGCAACATCCATCTCAACATCTTAAAGCCCGACGATACGCCCTACGAAGACTGGGCCCGCCGGGTCGAACAAAACCAGCAGGAGCTGTACGCCTTCATCTACGCCCACGGCGGCCGTTTATCGGGCGAGCACGGCATCGGCTTTAAGCGGAAGCATTTAATGGAAGAATTTACCAATCCCGACGAGCTGGCCATGATGAAAGCTATCAAAAAGGCCCTGGACCCCAGCAATATCCTCAATCCGGGCAAAATATTCGACATAGAATAGGCCTGTCCCAGCCCGGCCGGCCGCGGCGGCTCTTGCCAAGGATAGCCATTCTGTGTATAATGATTCATGTAGTCATATATCTTCAGGGCAGGGTGAAATTCCCGATCGGCGGTATAGTCCGCGAACGCTACGGCGTAGGAGCCATGTGCTCGTGATTTGGTGCGATTCCAAAACCGACAGTATAGTCTGGATGGAAGAAGATACGATGGAGCTGCCTCCGCGCAGCTTGTGTTGTGTTGACCAAAAAGCCCTGACGCTGCTGGACAGACCGTCAGGGCTTTATCATATTCAGGAGGTTTTATTGTGGCAAAGGAAAACAGAAAATTCAATACCGTAGAAGAAGCAATCGAAGAATTGCAAGCCGGGCATATCATCATCGTCACCGACGACCCGGATAGAGAAAATGAAGGCGACTTTATCTGCGCCGCCCAGTACTGCACGACAGAAAACATGAACTTCATGGCAACCCACGGCAAGGGCCTCATCTGCATGCCCATGAGCATCGAATACGCCCGCAAGCTCGGTTTGCCGCCGATGGTAAGCGACAATACGGACAATCACGAAACGGCCTTCACCGTCTCCATCGACCACGTCGATACGACGACGGGCATTTCCGCCGTAGAACGGGCGCTGACGGCCCGCAAATGCACGGAAGAAACGGCCCGTCCCGAAGACTTCCGCCGTCCCGGCCATAACTTCCCCTTAATCGCCAAGCGCGGCGGAGTCCTGGCCCGCAACGGCCATACGGAAGCGACGGTCGACCTCATGCGCCTCGCCGGCCTGAAGCAAGTCGGCCTGTGCTGCGAAATCATGGCCGACGACGGCACGATGATGCAGACGCCGCAGCTGTGGGAATTGGCCGACAAGTACAATTTAAAATTCATCACCATTCACGACCTGCAGAACTACTGCCGCCGTCACGACAAGCACGTCGTCCGCGAAGCCGTCGCTAAGATGCCGACGAAATTCGGCGAATTCAAAATTTACGGCTACGTCAACGACCTGACGGGCGAACACCACGTCGCCCTCGTCAAAGGCGACATCGGCGACGGTAAAAACCTGCTCTGCCGCGTCCACTCCGAATGCCTGACCGGCGACGTATTCGGCTCGTGCCGCTGCGACTGCGGCGAACAGCTGGCCGCTGCCATGACCCAGATCAACGCCGAAGGCCGGGGCATTCTCCTCTACATGCGCCAGGAAGGCCGGGGCATCGGCCTCATCAACAAGCTGAAGGCCTACGTCCTCCAGGAACAGGGCTATGACACCGTAGAAGCCAATGAAAAGCTGGGCTTTGCGCCAGACCTGCGCGAATATTGGATCGGCGCTCAGATTCTGCAGGATTTGGGCGCCAAAGAACTGCGCCTGCTGACGAACAACCCGGAAAAAATCTACGGCCTCGAAGGCTTCGGCGTAGAAATCGTAGAACGCGTGCCGATTGAAATGAAGCCCCAGGAATTCGACGAATTCTATTTGGAAACGAAAAAGCATAAGATGGGACATATTCTTCCCCACCTGCGCTAATACAGCGTAATTATCTAAGAAAAAGAGCAGCATGCAGATTCTGAATAACCATCGGAATTCTGCTGCTGCTCTTTTTGGCTTATACCTGCGGTTCTTTCAAAATAAACTTATCTTTGTAATAGTCAATCAGCCCATCTTTTTTCATCCGGCTCAGCTCTGCCGACATGGCGCTCCGGTCGACAGAGAGAAAATCGGCCAGCTGCTGTCGGTTAAAGGGCAGTGTAAACGACGAAGATTCCTGCCGCAGCGCTTCTTCCGACAAATAGAACATGAGCTTCTGCCGCGTCGACCGTTGTGACATATACCGTATTTTCTGCGTAAGCTGCATATTGCGCCGTGCCATGATAGCCAGAAGATTCAAAGCCACACGCTCCTGCGCTTTCGTTAAAACCTGACCGGCATGAATAATGCTGTTTACGTTGATGAACATAACTTCCGTATCGTCTAAGGCGGCAACATCTACTGTCGACTTTACATCAGGAAGACACGCAAAGGCTTCGCCAAATAAACTGCCGGGGCGAACTTGGGACAAGATGTTGCGGTTGCCCCAGTAATCTTCCTGCAGGATGTGCACCGTGCCGGATAAGACAATGCCGATTTGCTCAATTGTATCTCCTGCATAGAAAATAAAATTTCCTTTTTTGTATTTCTTTTTATATATGTCCATCGCATCCAGTAGTTTGCCAATATCTTCTGTCCCGATGTGAGCAAACAACTCAGAATGTTGAATGACTGGTAAAAAATATTGCAATTTCATTCACCTCGTTGCAAAAACAACAGATTTTTCCTGCCCTGTATAGTATACTTTCACCATAAGGCAGCACACTACATGCCCATGCTATTTACGTATATAAAACCACTGGAGGAATACATTATGATTAGAAGAATTATTCAAATTGATGAAGAAAAATGCAATGGCTGCGGTGCCTGCGCAGCAGCCTGCCACGAAGGGGCCATCGCCATGGTAGACGGAAAAGCACGCCTCATGCGCGACGATTACTGTGACGGACTAGGCGACTGCCTGCCCCACTGCCCGACGAACGCCATTACCTTTGTAGAGCGCGAAGCCGCTCCCTATGACGAAGCCGCCGTAAAGGCTAATATGAAAGCCAATGGTCTGAAACATACTGGCGGATGTCCCGGCAGCCAGTCCCGCGTACTTTCTCACGGCTGCCCCGGACAGGCAGCCATGTCTCTTCAGACGGCTGCAGCCGAACTTCCCAACACGCCGGCAGTCGCACAATCGCAGCTGCGCCAATGGCCCGTACAAATCAAACTCGTGCCGGTCAAAGCAGACTATTTCGACGGAGCCCATCTGCTCATCGCAGCGGACTGCACGGCCTATGCCTACGCTCGGTTCCATGAAGATTTCATTCGCAATAAAATTACGATTGTCGGCTGCCCTAAGCTGGACAGCATTGACTATTCCGAAAAATTGACTGAAATCATCAAACAAAATGATATCAAAGATGTCACCATTGTCCGCATGGAGGTTCCTTGCTGCGGCGGCTTGGAAATGGCTGCAAAAAAAGCACTCCAGCAAAGCGGAAAATTTATTCCCTGGCAGGTAAAGACCATTACGATCGACGGCCGCATCAAGGAAGATTAATGTCCTGACCTAAAACGATTCCCCATCTTTCATATTGTAAAAAAAGAAGCTTATCTTTCATAGGATAAGCTTCTTTTTTATGGAGAGAAAATTCGTACCGTCTTATACGTTCCATTCTTCTTTCAGCGTAGACAAGCACATAAAGGTCTGAGACGACGAAACCGTCGGGATTTCGTTTAGCTCTTCCATAAGGAATTTTTCTAAATCATCAGGAGTTTTTACCAGCACTTTCAATAGGTAATCAAAGGCCCCCACAACGTGATGACACTCCAAGACCTGAGGGAATTGAACGACCTTTTCCCGGAATTCTTCGACGTCGCCAGACCGTTCCATATTAACCATAATAAAAGCCGTGACGTTGTATCCCGTCTTACGGCGGCTGATTTTTGCGCCATATCCTTCAATGATACCGGCGTGTTCCATTTTTCTGATTCGTTCTGCTACAGCCGGTATGGACAAACCGACAACTTTGCTGATTTCCGTAGCAGAAGCTTTTCCGTTTCGCTTCAAAATTGTCAAAATTTTGTCATCAATGTGATCCATATGTCGTTACCATCCTCTACAAATATTTATAGTTATATTATCTTACATTTTGAAGAAAAAGTAAATATTATTCAAGAAAATACTTCCGTTTCGCTTAAAATTTTACATGTAAGGGGATGGTTATTCAGCTATACGAAAGTCGGCGTTCATGTCGGAAAAACGGCTGCGGAACCCGTCGGTCATGTAAATCGTTCCATCGGTACCCGTAATTTCGCATTCTACGCCATCCATGCCGTTGATAAACGCCAGACCCTTCTGCGGGCCTAACACAAAGACGACCGTCGTCAAGATATCGCTGAGCATTCCCGCATGCTCCACGTCTCCGTCGATGACGATAGAGTCGCTCATAACGCCCGAATCGGCGGGATATCCCGTGACGGGATCAAAAATATGGTGATACCGCCTTCCATCCTGCATGAAGTACCGTTCATAATCGCCAGACGTCGATAAGGCCTGGTTTTCTATGCTCACGATGCCAAGGTATTCGCCGTTCGTATCCGAACGGGGGTGCTTCATACCGATGTTCCAGGCTTTGCCCTTGCTCGTCTTGCCGACGGCGTACATAGAACTGGCGCCCATATTGATCAGCCCGCTTTCAATATGATGGGCTTCGTAAATCTTGCGAACCTCATCAACGGCGTAGCCTTTGGCGACGCCGCCCAGGTCGATGGACATACCAGCCTTGGCCAGCATGACGCTGTGATCTTCCGGACGAAGGAGGATATCCTTATAGTTGACGTGCTGCATCGCTTCGGCCAGCGCTCCCGCTTCGGGAACGTGCTGATTTTCCGTCCCAATCTGCCAGAGATTGGTAATAATGCCGACGGTAATATCCCACTCGCCGCTGCTTCGTTCCGAAAAGCCCTTAGCAAAGGAAATCATCTCATATACCGCCGGGTCTACCTGCACGTAATGAGATCCAGCGGCGGCGTTGATCTTGCTCACGTCGCTGTCGGGATTCTGCGAGCTTGCCAAGGCATCCAGCCGCGCGATGCGGGCAAAGCTTTCATCTACGGCTTTCTGGGCATCTTTCCCAGTCGCCCGCAGGGAAACGGTCGTATCCATGGCAATACCGCTCCTATCATAAGAAGACTCCGGATGCAGAGAGCATCCGGAGCAACTCATCACGACCAGGAAAGCGGCAGTAAGAATATATCTTGCCCTGCGTTTCCAGTTCATCATATTAACCTATCTTTTCTTCTGCTTTTACGTCAGCCAGCAAGGAAGCAATCGCCTTCGTCGGGCATTTTGCTACGCATGTAGCTTCTTCGCAGTTATGGCAGATTTCCGGATTGACGACAGCCAAATGGTCGACAACCTTAACGCCGCCTTCATGAGCACAATTCTTCACGCACAGACCGCAGCCGATACAAGCAGCCGAGCAATCTTTACGAGCTACGGCGCCCATTTCTTTAGACGAGCAGCTGACGGAAACCTTCGCGCTGATCGGCAGCAATTCAATGACGTGGTTCGGACAAATGCTGGCGCATTTACCGCAGCCGGTGCACAGCTGCTTATTAACCTTCGGAAGGCCGTCTTCACCCATGGTCATAGCACCGAAGGGGCAGGCCTTTACGCAGTTGCCGAAACCGAGACAGCCGTATTTGCAGAATTTCGGACCCTGCTGTACGATTTTAGCGGCAGCGCAGTCATGAACGCCTTTGTATTCATAGGCCAATTTCGCGATGCCGTTGCCGCCGCGGCAGCGGATGTGAGCGTATTTCGGTTCCGTAGCTTCGGCAACCTTACCGGTCAGCTGTGCAACGATAGCTGCAACTTCAGCTTTACCGGGAACGCAAAGGTTAGGCGGAACATCGGGATCAAGAACGACAGCTTCTGCGTATTTAGCGCAGCCAGGGAATCCGCAGGCGCCGCACTGGCCTTTTGGCAATGCTTCTTCAACTTCGCCGATAAGCGGATTTTCTTCCATGGCGAACTTCTTATCTGCAAATGCAAGGACAAAGCCAAACACTACGCCGATGCAAGTCAGAATAACGACTGCCATGATTGCAATCTCAGTGTAATTCATAATAAATATTCCAACTCCTTTGCGTAATTAAATCATACCGGAGAAACCAAGGAAGGCCAACGAAAGCATACCGGCAACGATGAAGGCAATCGGAGTGCCTTTCAGCGAATGGGGTACGTCGGCAAAATCCAGTTTTTCACGGGCGCTGGCCATGAGGACGAGGGCAAGCGCAAAGCCTAAGCCGGAACCAATAGCAAATACGAGGTTTTCGAGGAAGTCGTAGTTGCTGGTAATGCTGATAACCGGTACGGACAATACGATACAGTTCGTAGCGATCAGCATGAGGTAAATGCCCCACATGTTATACAGCGTCGGGGACATCTTTTTAATGACGATTTCCAACAGCTGTACGAAGCTTGCGATCAAGATAACGAAAGAAATCGTACGAAGGAACGTCAGATCAAACGGAACTAATACATAGTTGTACAAAAGCCAAGCGAGAACCGTACTCATCGTCAAGACGGATGTTACGGCAAAGCCCATGCCTACAGAAGCGTTGAGGTTTTTGGATACGCCGAAGAAGATACATAGGCCGAGGAACTTCGTCAATACGAAGTTATTGATCAATACAGCGCCGACAAACAGCGTAAAGTATTCGCCCATTATCCTTCACTCCCTTTCAGTTGTCTTGCTCTTTCGCGGGATTCATTCCAGATCTTAATGCCGGCCATCATGAAGCCGATGAGCATGAATGCTCCAGGCGGCAGAGCCAAAATCAGAGCAGGCTGGTATTCCGGCCCGAACATCGGAGTGCCGAGCAGCGTACCGTTGCCGAAGAGTTCACGAACGACGGAAATGCAGATCATAGCGATGGTAAAGCCGACGCCCATGCCCATGCCGTCGAGGAAGGAAACGACGATGCCGTTCTTCGAAGCGATGGATTCAGCACGTGCCAGGATAATAGCAAATACGACGACCAAGTCGAGGTATACGCCGAGTGCCTGGTACAAATCCGGAGCAAACGCCTGAAGGAACAGCTGTACGCACGTTACGATCGTAGCGATACAGGTAATGTATACAGGTACGCGTACCTTTTTGTTAATGGTCTTACGAATGATAGATACGACTACGTTGTTGGACGTAATAACAAACCATACTGTCAAACCCATGGTCAAACCGTTGACTACGCTCGTCGTAACGGCAAGGCCCGGGCACAAGCTCAAGGCTAATACGAAATACGGGTTTTCTTCAATAATGCCTCTGCTAAATACTTTCCAAAGACTCATTATTTATTGCCTCCCTTCGTTGCGCCGGCAGCGGGCTGGGAAGAAGCGCTCTGGCCACTCAAAGCAGCTGCTTTTTCAATCGCTTCTTTAACGCCTGCAGAGAAAGCGCGGGAAGAAATCGTAGCACCGGTCAAAGCCTGAATTTTATTCGGCTGATTCGGTTCTTTCGTTACTTCCAGGCCGTCGATTTTCTTGCCTTTGAACTGATCTTTAAACGGAGATTTCGCGCCCTTGTCGCCAAGGCCCGGCGTTTCGTTTGCAGCAAGAACGGTGTAATCGATAACGGTGCCGTCGGCAGATACAGCCGTCAGCATTTTAATCGGGCCGCCGTATCCTTTCGGAGCCGTCGGAATGATGTAAGCTACGGTTTTGCCGCCTTTTTCAGCGATAAACGTATCAGCTTCGCCCTGTACGGGAACGAATTTATCAGCGTCCGCAACCAAGGCCTTCATGGAATCCTGTTTCATCTGTTCTGCTTTGTCGGCTGCAATCGGGCCGGTAATAAAGAAGACGACGCCGATGATACAACCCGAAACTAAACAGGTCAGAATAAGATTCAATGCAACCTTAATGATGCTGTTTCCATGATTGTCTGTCATGTTATTTTGCCCCCTTTGTTTTAACTTCACCAAAGACGGTCGGTTTTACAAGGCGGTCGATAAGCGGCGTCAATGCGTTCATCAAGAGGATGGAATAGCAAACGCCTTCAGGATAACCGCCGAAGAGACGAATCAACACGGTGATAAGACCTGCGCCTAAAGCGAAGATGATTTGGCCTTTCAAGGTAATCGGAGCCGTTACCATATCCGTTGCCATGAAGAACGCGCCGATGATAAGGCCGCCGGCCATCATCTGGAACAACGCAACGTTGGGGCCGTAAGCAACGCACATGAGAACGCCGACAGTAGCGATCATGACGACAGGAACCTGCCAGTTGACATAGCCCTTATAAATGAGGTACAAGCCGCCGAGGATCAGGAGAACCGTAGAGGTTTCGCCCAAAGAACCATTGCGCGTACCGATGAACAGGCTCTGGTAAATCGTGCCCCAGTCGTTCGTGCCGAACAGCTGGAACAGCGCATCCGTGCCGCCGTGTTTGAATACGTTCAGCGGCGTAGCGCCGGCAACGCCGTCAACGACCGTGCCGTTGAGCTGCGTCCACGTCGTCATAGCGACAGGCCAGGAAACCATCAAGCCTGCACGGCCGACGTGAGCCGGGTTGAAGAGGTTATGGCCAAGGCCGCCCATGGACTGCTTGCAGACGACGATAGCCAGGAAGGAGCCGATGATGCTCATCCACCAGGGAAGGCTCGGCGGGCAGCACATAGCCAGCAAAAGGCCGGTGATAACAGCGGAACCATCTTTAATGGTTACCTTTCTGTGCATACCTTTTTCCCATAAAAATTCGAAAACAACTGCGGAAACAATGGCTACTACGATATTGACGAGGGCATTGACGCCAAAGTAGTAAACGCCAAACGCAGCGGCAGGCACGAGGGCGGCAACGACGCTCCACATAATTTTAGGGACCGTTTCGTTACAGCGAACATGCGGCGAAGATGATACAGTAAGTTTTAATTCCTGCATGTCTTTAGCATCCTTTCCTATAGTTTGTCCTTTAGCTTCTGGACTCATGATATCCCTTCTTCCATTAGATCTTAAGCCTTCTGTGCTTTAGCCTGAGCGGCTGCCTGAATGGCTTTGCACTGAGCTTTTGCATTGCGGATATACTGGACGATGTTGCGTTTTGCCGGGCAAGTGTATACGCAGCTGCCGCATTCGACGCAGTTCATAACACCGTATTCCATGCACTTATCCCATGCCTGGCAAGAAGCGAAGATGCTCAGCTGGCTCGGAACCAAACCCATCGGACAGGCGGTGACGCAGCGGCCGCAGCGGATGCACGATTCTTCTTCGCCGACCTGGCATTTTTCCGGAGACAAGGCGAGGATACCGGAAGCGCCTTTTGTAATAGGAACATCAAGCTGGTACTGGGCGAGACCCATCATTGGGCCGCCGGCAATAATGCGGTCCGGCTGCTGAGAAAAGCCGCCGCAGTAATCGATAGCTTCCTGGAAGGTCGTACCGATACGCAGGGACAGGTTCTTCGGTTCTTTGATGCAGTCGCCCGTAACCGTCGTCAATCGTTCGATGAAGGGGATGCCGTGGCATACGGCGTCGGTAATAGCGATAACCGTGCCGACGTTGCTTACGACGCAGCCGACGTTCATCGGCAATCCGCCCGGTTCAACCTGACGGCCCGTGCAGGCTTCGATCATCATTTTTTCAGCGCCCTGCGGGTATTTCGTCTTGCAGGTTACGACTGTAACTTCGGGAATATCTTTGAAAGCTTCCGTCATGTTCTTAATCGCTTCCGGCTTGTTGTCTTCAATGCCGATGAAGCCCTGTTTTACGCCGAGAGCCTTCATGCAGATCTGTACGCCCGTTACGAGTTTTTCCGTCGTTTCTTTTTCAACCATGGCGCGGTAGTCGCAGGTCAGATACGGTTCGCATTCGGCGCCGTTTACGATAAAGGTGTCGACAGGTTTGTTCGGCGTCAATTTTACATGAGCAGGGAACGTAGCGCCGCCGCAGCCTACTACGCCGGCCTTTTTAATCAATTCAACGATTTCCTTGCTATCGAGCTGCTTCCAGTCGTGTTCTGCCGGAAGACCTTCTACCCATTCGTCTTTGCCATCTGCCTCAATAACGACAGCCATGCATTTGACCATCATATTATGCGGCATCGGAGCTACCTTGACGACTTTACCGGACGTAGAAGCGTGAATGTCAGCATGCAGGAAGGCATCGCTGGTCCCAATAACCTGGCCTTTTTTTACCAGGTCGCCAACCTTGACTGTCGGAGTACAAGGAGCACCAAAATGCTGGCTCATAGGGATGACTACTTGATCCGGTACTGCCGGGGTTTCAATGGCTTTATCCTTAGCGTAGATTTTGCCATCATCAGGATGAACCCCACCTCTTTTAAAGGTATTCAACATCAAAAATCACCTCATTAATATATAATGAAAAATAATAAAAACATGAAGCAACTATTTCGGATACGCGGCGCCCCAGCTGCGCTGCAGCCTGCGCGCGCCTGTTCCTGCCGACTGCGCCGCCGTACAGGCCGCTGCCGCCGCAGTGCTGCCGGCCAGATTCCGACGACACTACGCCGCATGTCCAAGGGTGCTCCCTTCACGCGTTTTCGTACCCGCCCTGCAAAGGCATTTGATACAAGCATGCGTTGCAGCCGGTTTATCCCATCGTTTTCCTTCTGCATAAGCCGGCTGACTAGAAAAAATAAATCGAAAGAAAGTCCGCTTCATTTCCGAGACATACTTTCAATCGCCTATATTATATCATCATATATTCTAATATTCAATGTGAAAATTAGAGCAAAGACGGCGATTCTGGCGAATTTTTCGCATATATGTCATCCCCGATTGGCGGCAAAAGAAGGGCAAAAAATTCAATAAATATTCAAAACAGCAAATTTACGTGTTTTTTACAATTCGCACCAAAGGAGTGTCTTTTCCCCTATTGGTACGCATTATTGCACATTTTGCATCCATGATATTTCATCATATTTATTATTCTTTTATCGTTTCATCTTATTAAAAATAATTCCCATGACGATGTGTTCTTCTTGTCACATATATATCTTTCTGTTTTTCAGGAGCATATATAAAAAACAGAGGTTTTCCGCTGAAAAACCTCTGTTTTACAAAGTCAAAATTTATTTTTATTTCTTTAAATCCAACGCCGTCTTGATCAGGCCCTTGAACAAGGGATGGGCCTTCGTCGGACGGGATTTGAATTCCGGATGGAACTGGCAGCCGACGAACCAGGGATGATCCTTGATTTCAACGATTTCGACAAGGCGATCGTCCGGCGACGTGCCCGAAATCACCAGGCCTGCTTCGCTGAGCTCCGTTCTGTATTTATTGTTGAATTCCCAGCGGTGGCGATGGCGTTCGTAAATGAGGTGCTCGCCGTATACATCGAAGGCCTTCGTGTCCTCTTTCAGCTTGCAGGGATATACGCCTAAGCGCATCGTGCCGCCTTTGTCGGAAATATCGACCTGATCCGGCATGAGATCGATGACGGGGAAGGCTGCGTCTTCATTGAATTCCGAGGACGTAGCGCCCTCGAGGCCGCCGACGTGGCGGGCAAATTCCATAACGGCGCACTGCATACCGAGGCATAAGCCCAGGAAGGGAATCTTGTGCTCGCGGGCGTACTGGACGGCGCGGATTTTGCCTTCAATGCCGCGGTTGCCGAACCCACCGGGAACGACGATGCCGTCAATGCCCTGGAATACGTCTTCCATCGAAACGGCCGGGTCTTCCAGCGATTCCGAATCAATCCAATGGATATTGATCTTGGACTTGTAGGCGATGCCGGCATGGTTCAGGGCTTCGGCGACGCTCAAATAGGCGTCGTGAAGAGCGACGTACTTACCGACGAGGGCGATATCCAATTCGTTTTCCGTGTGGTAAATATCGTATACCATCTGCTTCCAGTCTTCCATGTCGCACGGTTTGTCCGGCAAATCCAGTTTTTCCAATACGATGCGGTCCATGCCTTCTTCCGCCAGGAGCAGCGGCACTTCGTAAATGCTGTTCAGCGTCTTGTTTTCAATCACGGCTTCCTTGTCGATGTCGCAGAACAAGGCCAGCTTCTCCTTCATATCGTCAGACAAGGGGCGTTCCGTACGGCAGACAATAATGTCCGGCTGAATGCCGATGCCGCGCAGTTCCTTGACGCTGTGCTGGGTCGGCTTGGTCTTCAATTCGCCGGCAGCGCCGATATACGGAACGAGGGTGACGTGAATGTACAGCACGTCGTTGCGGCCGACTTCCTTCTTAATCTGGCGGATAGCTTCCAGGAAGGGCAGGCTTTCAATATCGCCGACGGTGCCGCCGATTTCCGTAATGACGACGTCAGCGTTGTCGTCGTCGCCTACGCGGTACACGCGCTGCTTGATTTCATTGGTAATATGAGGGATAACCTGAACGGTATGACCCAAATAATCGCCGCGCCGTTCTTTCTGCAGGACAGACCAGTAAATCTTGCCGGTCGTAACGTTGGAGTTCTTGCCTAAGCTGATGTCGATAAAGCGTTCGTAATGACCTAAATCCAAATCTGTTTCCGTGCCGTCGTCTGTGACGAATACTTCCCCATGCTGATATGGGCTCATCGTACCGGGGTCGACGTTGATATACGGGTCAAATTTCTGAATCGTAACCTTGAAGCCGCGATTTTTCAGCAGCCGGCCCAAGGCCGCCGCCGTAATGCCTTTTCCCAATGAAGAAACAACCCCGCCTGTGACAAATATGTATTTAGCCATAATTCCTCCCTGCTGAGCTTGCGCTCCTATGAATACTGAATAACTATATGCTTGAAAAGTACGTAGTGTTTGTTTTTATTATATTACATTTTTTCAGGCGCAGAAACCCCTAAAATAGCCAAACTGTTGGCAATCGTAATCCGTACGGCCGTGACCAGGGCCAGGCGCGCCTTTTCCAGTTCCTTGTCTTCCTGAATGATGCGGCAGTGATTGTAGAACGTATGGAACAAGCCGGCCAGCTCGTGAGCAAAGTGAGCGATGCGGTGCGGCGCCCGTTCGCGGGCAGCCCGCTGTATTTCTTCCGGGAAGGCCGCCATCTTCTTGATCAGCTCCAGTTCCTGTTCGTCCTTCAGTTTAGCCCACTGCACGTCGGCCCAGTTCATGTCCAGCTCGTCGCCGGCTTCCTGAACCTGGCGGTAAATGCTGTAAATGCGGGCGTGGGCGTATTGGATGTAATATACGGGATTTTCGTTGCTGTGCGATTTTGCCAAATCCAAATCAAAATCGAGCTGCGTGTCGAGAGAACGCATGATGAAGAAATACCGGGCCGCGTCGGCTCCGACTTCTTCGATCAGCTCATTCAGCGTAATTGCCTGACCGGTACGCTTGGACATCTTGACCGGCTTGCCGTCACGGAATAAGCTGACCATCTGCAGGAGCAGTATTTCCAGCTTTTCCGGGTCGTAGCCGAGAGCCGCCATAGCCGCCTTGACGCGGGCCACGTAGCCGTGGTGGTCTGCCCCCCAGATATTGATGAGGCTGTTGAAGCCCCGGTCGTATTTATTCTTGTGATAAGCGATATCGGCGGCCAAATAGGTAGGTACGCCGTTGTCGCGAATGACGACGCGGTCCTTATCGTCACCGTAATCCGTCGATTTCAGCCACAGCGCGCCGTCTTTTTCATACATCTTGCCGCGCTGCTTCAGCACATCACATGCCGCATGAATTGCATCGGGATGAAGTGTCCGTTCGCTGAACCACTTGTCAAAATGAACGTTGAAGGCAGCCAAATCCCGCTTTAAGGCTTTCAGCTTTTCAACATAGGCCCGGTCTTTAAACAGTTCCAGCCGTTCGTCTTCGGGCATATTCAAATAAGCATCGCCGTCCTGGTCGATAATAGCCTGGGCCGTATCGATGATGTCGTGGCCATGATAGCCGTTTTCCGGAATATCTGCTTCCCGTCCCAGCAGCTGCAAGTAGCGGGCGTTGACCGAGGCGGCCAGGTTATTCATCTGATTGCCTGCGTCGTTGATATAATATTCTGCCTGTACGTTGCAGCCGGCAGCGCGCAGCAAGTTGACGAGGGCGCTGCCGTACGCTGCGCCGCGGCCGTGGCCGACGTGAAGAGGGCCTGTCGGATTGGCGCTGACATATTCGACCTGTACCGTGTCTTCTTCACGCAGCGGTGCTTTGCCGTACTCGGCTCCGGCGGCCAGTATATTTTTCAGCGTATCGTAAATGACGTCATGCTTTAAAAAGAAATTAATGAATCCGGCGCCGGCGATTTCCGCCCGGTCCAGCCAAGGGTAGTCCATCTGCGCGACGATGGCTTCGGCAATCATCTTCGGCGCGCGGCGGGCAATGCGGGCCGACTGCATGGCAATATTGGTAGCAAAATCGCCGAATTCCTTCTGCGGCGGAACTTCCAGGCTGATAGCCGGATAGTCGCCGGCAGGAAGAGTCCCTGCCGCAATCGCTTTGTCCAGAGCTTCAGCAATGCCCTGTTTCAATAATTCCTTCATTTCCATTACAGTTATCCTCCTGCACAGTAATCGTTAATTGCGTATAGTTTGAACCGACGCCTTCCAAATCGACATCGTAGCCGAGATGAATCGTGCCGATGCCTTCGCATAGCTGAACGTCACACTCATAGGTTCTGAATGTGACGTTCAATGCGCCGACAGGCGTTTCATACTTAGAATGCGAAACCTTTCCCTTGCGGTATTCCTGACGCTGGTGCACCTTTCCGAGACGCAGCAGCATGACCGCGCCGTCCGGCAGGACTTTGATCACCGTCGTCACGCCTTCCATATCGGTCAGCTCGCTTTCTTCGTACACGATATACTGCGTGCGTTCTTTTTTATACGCCTTGCCTTCGGAAACGAGCTCGATAGCCAGCTCTTCTCCCTCTTCGTTGCGCTGAACGCTCTTTACCTTTACGATGACGGGCTTCATGCATTCCAACCTTTCTTATCATACTATCAATAATCCAATATTGCTATTATATAACAAGTGTCGGGAAAAAGAAATAGTTTATTTCGCGATTTACCGCGAATTCTCCCCGTCCCTGACTTCGATGATATAGGGCCAGTATTTTTTCGGCATGAACTGCCGGCGCAGCGGGTCGTTCCGCCGTTCGGCGATGGCAATAGTGCGGTAATACTGCTTCCACAAGGCGGCGAACTCTTCTTCCTGAGCCGACACGTCGACGCGCTGCAGTACCTTGGGAATTTCCACTAAAACCGCTTCATGGCGGTCATAATACACGCCTATGCGACGCCGCCTGTCGTGGATAACCCATTCTTCGCCGCCAAGGCGCTTCACAAAGTGAGGAGCCATGACCGGCACGACGCAGCACGTCGGCGCCAGAGGGCAGTACAACATGCCGCCCTTCAATTCCTGAAACCGCGCCAATCCCAGCAGCTTATGCCGCTCGTTTCCCGTCCTGCGGGCCCACTGGCGGACTTCCCAGACGGCAGGCTCGCTCAGATGCTGCAGAAACTCCCCCTTCAGCCGGAAGGCCAGCCGGATATACTGCAGCAGCTTCATTTCCCGCTGCGGTTGTTCCGCCAAAAAGGCGTAATACAGGAAATGGCAGGTCTTTCCGCCGCACTGGGCCTGCAATCCGTCCAGGATGCGCTTCGCTTTCCCGGCGTCTGCAGGCACATACTGCTGACGGCCAAACAAATCGCCCGCCCCGTCGCAGCATATGTCCTCCGTATGCTGCAGCCCGTCGTGCCAGGCGTCGAACACGGCGGACAGATAGCCGAAAAAGGACCCGTCGTATACATAGATCATGAGTTGACTCCTGCAAATAAATCCATCGGTTCATATCGCCCGGCCTGCTCCGCGCCCAAGAGGCGGCTGCGGATGTAGTCCGGCCGGTCCGATTCTCCGTAAAACCGTCCCCGGCAGGTGATGAAGTATTTGGCCCGTTTCAGGACGATGCCTAAGCGGCGCAGTGTATCGTAGGACAGCCACGCCGACCGGCGGGCCGCACAGATGCGTCGGGCCGACGTCACGCCGATGCCGGGAACGCGGAGCAGCATGTGATACGACGCCTTATTGATTTCTACGGGAAATACTTCGGGATGACGCAGGGCCCAGCAGGCCTTCGGGTCCAAATGGAGATCAAAATCCGGCTCGGCGTCGGTCAGGATTTCGTCGGCAGAAAACTGATAGTACCGCAGCAGCCAGTCGGCCTGATACAAGCGGTGCTCCCGCAGCAGTGGAGGCTGCGTCAGGGCCGGCAGGTTCGGGCCGGTCATAGCCGGCACATAGGCGGAATAGTAAACCCGCTTTAATGCAACCTGCTTGTACAGCGCTTCGCTGAGCCGCAGAATCGTCCGGTCGCTGTCCGGCGTCGCGCCGATGATGAGCTGCGTCGTCTGTCCTGCCGGCACAAAAGCCGGCGCTTTCCGGCTCGCCTTTCGATTCTCTCTTCGTTCGGCAATGCCGCTGCGGATTTCCCGCATGGGAAGGAGGATGTTTTCCTTTGTCTTCTGCGGCGCCAGCAATTTTAAGCCTGCCGAAGAGGGCAGCTCGATATTGACGCTCATGCGATCTACGTATTTCCCCAATTCGCGGATGAGGCGCGGGTCCGTCCCCGGGATGCCTTTCATATGAATATAGCCGTTGAAGTTCTTTTCTTCCCGCAGCGTCTTTGCCGTCCGAATCAGCAGCTCCGTCGTTTCGTCGGGCGAGCGGTACACGCCGGAGCTGAGAAATAATCCTTCAATATAATTGCGCCGATAAAACTCGACGGTCAGCTCGGCAATTTCCTCAGGCGACAGCATGGCCCGCTCCGTTTCATGGCTGCGGCGGTTTACGCAGTAGGCGCAGTCGTAAATGCAGTAATTCGTCATGAGGATTTTCAGCAGGGACACGCATCGCCCGTCGGCCGACCAGGTATGGCAGATGCCGCCGTACGCGCCGTTGCCGATACCGCCGGCCTTATTTTCCCGCCGGCTGCCGCTGGACGAGCACGACACGTCGTATTTTGCAGCGTCGCTCAAAATCGTCAGCTTTTTCTGCACAGCGTCCCATTTCATAAGCATCCCTCCTTGTTTACGTTATATCATACCACAAGACGGGCGATATTTCAAACATATGTTCCTAATATAAAACCGGCGCGTCCGCTTTGTTGCGAAACGCGCCGGTTTGCGGCGATTATAAATGGAGCCCTTCTTTTAATTGGGCAAAAATCTTTTCCTCTTCTTCTGTCAGTGAACGACCTAAATCAATGTGCAGCTCTTCGCCCTTGTTTTTAGCCTTTTCCTGCTCATGAGGGTCGCCGCTCTTGACGCTGTTGTCTCGGATAATCACCGTATTCACCTCCTGCGCGTCTTTAGAAAAAAAGGGCTAAACCGTATATGATTTAGCCCTTTAACCTTATGCGTTCTTACTCCACAACGAAAGACGCAGCGTTTGCATCTATCTTAAAGCAAGGATTTCGGTTCCGGATACGCTTTGATATCGTCGGCGACAGCTTTGGCAATTTCGTCGATGATGCCTTCCTGGTCGTCGCGGAGAGACGATTTCATGTCGAGGGTCGGTTCGAGAAGTTCGCAGTTCTTGAAGCGGTTCTGTACGTAGTCGACCATCGTGTTGTACGCGGCGGATGCCCAGCTGTGATTGCCGATAACGGCGATCTTGCGGTTCTGGAACATGAGGGTCTTCAAGTCGTGGAGGAAGTTTTCCATCGGCAGGAAGAGGTTCAGGTTGTACGTAGGAGCAGCCAGAACCAAGTGGCTGTATTCCCAGGCCTTCGCCGTAACGTAGGACGGGTGAATCTTGGCTACGTCGTACAGGCGGACGTCGCGGATGCCGAGCATGCTCAGCTTATGAGCCAATACGCAGGCAGCCCGTTCGGTGTTGCCGTAAATGGACGAGAACGCGATGACGACGCCCTTCTTTTCCGGTACGTATTTTGCCCAGTGGAGATATTTTTCAATGATGTACTGAATCGTTTCCGGAGTGCGGAATACGACGCCGTGAAGCGGGCAGATGACTTCGATAGGAATGCCGGCGGCTTTCTGCAGGACTTTTACGACCTGCGGGCCGAATTTGCCGACGATGTTGACGTAGTAACGGCGGGCCGAATCGAGGTAATTTTCTTCAAAATCGACCTGGTCGGCGTATACATTGCCTACAGTGCCGAACATGCCGAAAGCGTCGGCACTGAACAATACCTTATCCGTAATATCGTAGGACATGATAACTTCCGGCCAGTGAACCATCGGCGCTTTGACAAACGTGAGGACGTGCTTGCCCAGTTTGAGCTGGTCTCCTTCCTTGACTTCTACATAGCGGCTCGGCATGGGTTTGCGGAAGAACTGTTCGAACAGCTTAAAGGTCTGAGCCTGAGCGACAATTTTTGCTTCCGGATGTTTTTCCAGCAGCGCGACGGCAGAGCTGGCATGGTCCGGTTCCATATGCTGCAAAATGAAATAATCCAATTTGCGGCCTTTGAGCAAATATTCTACGTCTTCAATGAATTCGTCGCGGCAGCTCTTGTCCATCGCGTCGACAACGCAGGTCATTTCGTCGTCGATGAAATAGGAGTTGTACGTAACGCCTTCGGGAATCGGGAAAATCCGTTCAAAAATTTCGGTGCGGAAATCGTTGCACCCCATCCAATAAATGCCATTTTTAATTTCTTCTACGCAATGCATAGCAGACTACCTCCTTATGTACATAGTAAAACACTTGTAAATCGCTGATATAAAAATCTTGTTACATATGTATCATATCACGTTTTACACTAATAGAAAATATCTTTAAAGAAAAAATATTGATTATTTAGGTTTCTTTTCCGATTCCGATTTCCCCGCATCGGACCCGCCCTTTCGTTCCTGCGGCGCGCCGCTGTCAGAAGACGCTTCTTCCTGCCGTTCGCTTTCTTCGTTCTTTGCCCTTTCGTCGGACGGCGAATCCTTGTCTTTAGAAGCCATAGCGTCGGCTCGCTGCTGTTCCTCCGATACGCCGCGGCGTTCCGTCTGGGAAACGGCCGGTTCGTCGCCGATGGAGTTCGCTTCCGATACGAGGCGGTCTACAAGCTGCTGCAGCACGTCCTGATCAGCCTGAGACAGCTCTTTGCTGCTGAACAGCATTTCCTGTGCCTGTTCAGCCAGGGCCGACGCCTGGGACCGTGCTTCGCGCTGGCTGATACGGCCCGAATGATAGTTGCGGTTCAGCTCGCGGAGGGCACTGGAAATTTCGGCAGTCTTCGTGCGGATGCGGGCGGCGGCCAATTCGCCGCTGCGCTGTTTCTGCGCGTCGGCGTCGTGAATCTTCTTGTCTTCTTCGCGGCTTTCCAGCAGTTCTTCCTGCTGCTGTTCCGATACGCGTTCCAATGACGCCGCCGTCACATGGGTGCCGACGTAATACTCGTACCCCATATAAGCCAGGATCGCGATGGGAAGGCACAGCAGCATCATTTCGATTCGCCGCAGGTGAGCCGCCTGCTTCCAGCTGATGACGTTGCGGCGGCGGTGCTCGATGACCAGGACGACGCCGATGATAAGGACGATCAAAAGCATCGCTATATAGATGAATAACTTATGCCAGACCGTCGCCTGCAGCTGTATTTGAAAGGGCTCCGACGCGTTGAGGCTCCACATATACGTGCTGCCCTGCTCGTCGGCCGTCGTGCTGTTGCTCTCGACTTCCGTTCCCGATGGGAAGGACACGATGTATTCCAGGTCCGCGCCGTTTTCTTCCATCGCCATGCCCAGCCGCAGGTGCTCCAGGCTGTCTTCGTCGAAGGTATAATCAATGTAGTACGTCGAGCAGATCAGCCCGTCGTGGGTCTTATGAATGATGCGGTCGACAGAGCTTTTATTGGCCCCTTCTTTCGTCACGGTCTTCATGGCCCGGAAGCCCTCGCCGTTGCTGTTGTTGTAGTCCATGATCGTATAATTCCGCTTCTGGAATTCGTCGGCGTCGCCGCGCAGGGCCTTCTGCCCTTCCGCCGTTTCCGACACCTTCAGCACGTCCTGCGTCTCGCTGCCGTCGTCATGGATAATCGTCTGAGCGCGAAAGCCCGACAGCAATACGAACGAAAGGGCCAGCATCAGGGTAATGCCCAATTTCACATACGATTTCATAATAGCCTCTCCTTCTGTCCAAGCGGTTATTCTTCTGTCGGCGGCACCATGCCGGACTCTACGATGCTCGGCTTATTGAATACGGAAGCCGTCTTTTGTTTCTGCTCGGCTTCCTTCTTCGCCCGGGCTTCGGCCATCGCGGCGCCGTTGCCGCACTCTTCCAAGGGAATGCCGTTGACGAACACGCCCTCGATAACGCCCTGGCCTTTCTTCATGCGGACGCTGGCGACGACGTTATCCTTTTCGCTGATATTGTAAATCCCGTCGGCCAGCTCCGGCGCAATGCGGTACCGGTCGAAGGCAACCTTGAACTGGACGACGCCGTCCTGGAACGATACGACGACGGCGTCCATATAATCCCCGCCGATTCCCGGCTTTTCCGCCGACGCCCCTTCTACCTTCATCAGGCCGCTGGCGTCATGGGAAATATGAACGTATATTTTTTCCCCTTCTTCCGGAGCCGACCCGTCCATCCACGTCGTCGTGTCTTCCGGGAAGACGACGCGCACGTAGTCCGTGCCGAAGGACGACTCTTCCAATCTCGGCAGGCACCGCCACTGGTACGGGATGCCGTCTACGCTGATGTTATGCCAGCGCCATCCTATGTAAGACAAGACTCCCAGTTGGACGAGGACGACGAGGAGGAAGACTATCCATTTATGCTTTCCGTCAGGAGAAAAGGTTCCTATTCCTTTCATTTCTTCGTGTCTCCTTCCTGCGACCACGGCGACCGCGAAAAATGTTTTTCCCGCTTAGCCGGCCCGGCCATCGACTGCCACGGCGAAGAGGTTATCCGCTCTGCCGGACGCGGCTCGTCGGCTTTCTTTCGTCTGCGCCCTTCGTCCTTCATCGTCGGCAGGGCGATCGCGTCGGGACTGCGGAACACGGGCGGTACAAACTGCGACTGCGGCGCTTCCTTCGGCGTCACCGTCCCGGCCGGCCGATACCCCGTATCTGCCGGTTCCGGCGCCAGGTCTTCCAGCGGCGGAAGATGAATATCCTTCATCCATTCCGCCAGCGTGTCGGCGTCGGCCGCCGCGTCCTTCGCCTCCTGGGGGGACTCGAATACAGGCGCCGATTCCCCGCCGTCGGTTTTCGCTTCTCCCGTCTCCCGGCGCACCGTCGCCGCCGTATGCTTTACGCGGGAGCGGCGGGCCGCCCGCAGTTCTGCGTTTTTCCGGCTGGACGCCGTGCGGCGGCGCTGGAAGAACACCAATCCCAAAATCGCCATGACGACCAGGGGCACGACAGGCGAAAAGGTCGTGGCGAAGACAAAGACCAGCATGAGGCAGGCCAGCATCACCGTGCCGAAGCGCGTATGATTGACATGGCCGCCCTTGACGCCCTGCATGATTTCATAAAAGCCCAGGAAGATCATGTAGGCCGCCGAAATGATGAGCGGTACGGACGAATAGAGCCCGCTGCGCACGATCAGCGTTTCCCCTAATAAGATGAAGGGGATAAAGGAATATATCACCGGCCCCCAAAGGCGCGTCTTGACGCCCCGGGCCAGCAGGGCGATGATCAGCAGAAACAGGAGGAACAAGATGGTCATCGTCGTCCAATGAAAGCCCTGAATATCGGCGACGCCGTACCAGGAGACGGGCATACAGGAAATAAGCAGCGACGCCGCCGCGGCAAAGCGCCCGAACCAGCGGAACGGAACGCCCCAGGACTTGCGGATATCGATGGAATACCCCGTCAGCATAATGACCGCCGCCAAAGCCGACAGCAGCAAAAAGGGAATGTACGCCGCATTGCGCGTAGCCAGTCCGAAGGCGGCGAACACTGTGACAGTGACCGTCCAGGAGAAAACAGATAATCGGACCTCGTCCTTCTGCTGCACCAGCAGGCGGTACATCGGAAGCGGCAGGACGACGAAGAGCCAGAAAAAGGCCGCTCCTCCCGGCGCGTTGATATACCCGCCCAGAGCCGCCCAAACCAGCACGGCAAGGCAATACACCACGACGGCCCCCACAGCTCGCAGCAGGTACGCCGCCGGCAGGCTCAGGACAGCGCAGGTGAAAATATAGGCCGGCGTATCCCAGCCCAGATAAAAGGTCTGTCCCGCCATGGCTATCGACACGAATACGGCCACGCACTGGGCTAAGGCGACGCCTTCTCCCAGCAGCGTCCCCTGACGATTTTGGAACAAGGCCAGGGCCACGCCGCTTTGCGAAAGGACCAGCAGGACGACAGCCAGGGCCATCCGCAGGGCGACGGAAATGTGATACCACACGTAAGCGGCGCCCCAGATCAAAGCGACGCCGAGAATAGAACAGGTCACGATGGCTAAGGCCGTATACACCAGGGCCGGCCAGCCCGTAACGCCCTGTCTCCGGCAGGACTGCCGTATGTTTTGTTCTGCCTCCGCAGAAATCCAACCTTTAGCGGCCCAATCGCTGATTTGCCGATTCAGCCACTCCGTATTATTTTTCCATATCATATATGCTGCCTCCCAGGCACGTAGTAGTCATAGTATCGCGCAGTCGTATTCCTGCGCATCATCAGTATATCACAAAATAGGCAAATCCCATACATGAAAAAAAGACTTTGTCCCGCCTTGCAAGGGACAAAGCCTTCTCTTATACCATTATTTTACAATCAGCACGGAGCATCCTGCACGAGTAACGACATAGCTGCTGACAGACCCGAGGAACAGCCCTTTCAAGGGCCCTAAGCCCCGGCTTCCCATGACGATCAAATCAAAGTCGCCGTCCTTCGCCGCTTCTACGATAGCCGGTCCCGGAGAACCGACGGCGAATACACTTTTGACGGGAACCGACTCCGGCACGGTCTTTGCAATACCGTCGAGAAATACCTGGCCTTCTTTTTCCATATCCTGAGGCAGGTGTTCTTTTACGTATTCCGTCGCCGTGGAAATTTGGTCGAAGTTTGCCAGCGGGGCGATGTCATGAGCCACATAGGCCAACGTAATAGAAGCGCCGTAGGTCGTCGCGAGGTCAACGGCTTGTTCCAATGCCCGTTTGGCGTTGTCAGAACCATCAATCGGAACGAGGATCGAATTGTACTTTGTCATATGAATCCCTCCTGTCGATTAAGCCTAGCAGGTCTTTATATTAAATAACTTCTATATACGTCGAGATTTTCCTTCTTTTTTATCGTCTTTGTCTTATGAAATTACGGAATGCAAGCAGCTCCTGTATCCGCCCAGCTTCCCGTTTATTTGACAATCAATACGGGGCAAACGGAATGCGTGACGACGTAGCTGCTGACAGATCCCATGAACAGACCTTTCAAGGGTCCTAAGCCGCGGCTTCCCATGACGATGAGGTCAGCGTTGTACTTTTTAGCGACGGACAATACGGCCGGTCCCGGAGAGCCGACTTCAAAGACGCTCTTGACTTCGATATTCTGCGGAATGACCTTCGCATAGTCGTCGAGAATGCTCTTGCCTTCTTCTTCCATGTCCAGAGCGACTTGTTCCGTTACGTATCCGCTGGCATTCGGAATTTGGTCGAAGTTAGAGATTACCGATACGATATTCGCCACATATACCAACGTAATCGTAGCTCCCAAGGCCGAAGCGATGACGACGGCATGTTCCAGCGCCCGCTTGGAGTTAACCGAGCCGTCCGTCGGAACGATGATGTTGTTATATTGTTTCATATGAATCCCTCCTGTCTTACCCTTTCTATATAGATAAATTCTCTATACGTCGCCAAAATCCTTCTTTTTCTTTACGAAAAAACAGATTTCTGCGAAAAAATCTGTCGCGCCATGTCATTTCGGCATATAACATCGGCAAGTATCCCTGCTCATTGCGGCATGTTATACGTTATACTCATCTTTTCTAAAATTTAGTACATTCATTCTCCAACTTATGTTATAATTGTAAGTAATACATGGAAACGGCTTGTATTTCCAAAAGAAAGGCGGTTGTTACCGAAATGAAAACCTTATTCCGTCCCTTATGCCTTGCGCTGCTGCTCTGCCTGACGTCTGTTCCGGCAGCGTTCGCCAGCGAAGGCGGCGCTCACGCTATCGTCAGCGCCACCCTGCCGGCCTGGAGCATTATCCCCTTCGTCGGCATGCTCTTGTCCATCGCTATCTGCCCCCTCGTCAAGCCCCACTGGTGGGAAAAAAATATGCTTGCCGTGGCTATCGGCTGGTCCCTGGTCTTCCTCGTCCCCTTCGCCGCAGCCTACGGCATGGGCGAAGCGTTGTTCCGGCTCCTGGAATCGGTATTGATCGATTACGTTCCCTTTATCGTCCTCCTCTTCGGCCTGTTCGTCGTCGCCGGCGGCATCGCCGTCAAGGGGACCTTAGCAGGTACGCCCAAGATCAACGCCCTCCTCCTGCTCATCGGCACCGTCCTGGCCAGCTGGGTCGGCACGACCGGCGCAGCCATGCTCATGATCCGGCCGGTCATCAAGGCCAACGCCTGGCGGCAGAAAAAGGTCCACGTCATCGTATTCTTCATCTTCCTCGTCGCCAACATCGGCGGCTGCCTGACGCCCCTCGGCGACCCGCCCCTGTTCATGGGCTTCCAGCGCGGCGTCCCCTTTACCTGGACCTTCCATCTCCTGCCTATTTTATTGTTTAATATGGTCATCCTGTTCCTCGTCTTTTTCTTCCTCGATTCCCATTTGTACAAAAAGGAGCTGGCCGCCGGCCGCTCGCCTCAGGATAACCAGCCTGCTGAAAAAGAACCGATCCGCGTTGAAGGCGCGCACAATATCGTCTTCATCGCCCTGATCATCGTCGGCGTCGTCGCCAACGGCGTCCTTCCCAAGGAATTCGCTTTCTTCGCCAACGGAGCGGGCATTCCCGTATACGATGAAATCGTCTTCCCCTATGCGACGGTAGTCGAAATCATCCTCATCCTGCTGGCGGCGTACTTATCCCTCAAGACGACAAAGACGGAAACGCGTCAGCTCAACGAATTTACCTATGCGCCTATCGCCGAAGTGGCGAAGCTGTTCATCGGCATTTTCATCACCATGATTCCGGCCCTGATTTTCCTGAAAACTCACGGAGCTGAACTGGGCTTGTCCGAACCGTGGCAGATGTTCTGGGCGACGGGTGCGCTGTCGTCCTTCCTGGACAACACGCCGACGTACCTCGTCTTCCTCCAGACGGCAGGAGCCCTCGGCGCGACGCAGGGCATCGCTACCTCCGTCGGCACGGTATCCCAGCTCATGCTGGAAGCCATTTCAGCCGGCGCCGTATTCATGGGGGCCAACACGTATATCGGCAACGCGCCGAACTTCATGGTCAAATCCATCGCCGAAGAAAACAAGATCAAAATGCCCAGCTTCTTTGGTTACATGGGCTGGTCCTGCGCTATCTTGATCCCGACCTTTATCCTCGATATGATTATATTCTTCTGGTAAATTCCAGAAGCATGCAAATGGAGCTGTCATACGTTAACAGTATGGCAGCCCCATTTTTTATATAATTTTTTGCAACATGGAGTAGCGGCAGATATACGACGGCTGTCGTTACCCCAGCATGTATTATAAAACCACCAAGCCACTAGCTGTACAGCCTAATGCCTAGTAAGAGCTGCAGCGCGGCATATGCGAAATACATGTATTTGGGAAAACAAAAAAAGCCGTCCCATTGGACAGCTTTCTTATGGTGATTCACCCGAGATTCGAACTCGGGACACCCTGATTAAAAGTCAGGTGCTCTACCGACTGAGCTAGTGAATCATGGCTGGCAGGGGTAGCTGGATTCGAACCAGCGCATAGCGGAGTCAAAGTCCGGTGCCTTACCACTTGGCTATACCCCTATGGGGCGAGTAAAGGGATTCGAACCCTTGCGTAACGGAGCCACAATCCGCCGTGTTGACCGCTTCACCATACCCGCCATATTGTAATCTGCGCGACAGCGCCCTTAGCTGCGCTATAAGCGCCGTCAACGTAGATTATAATATCATTTCGCAGATGCAATGTCAATAGCAAAATTATATTTTTTATGTACTTTTTTCGCTTAGCGATCTTTTTCCCCATACAGGACGTCTTTTACGAAGTTCGGCAGTACGAAAGCGCTGCGCTGAATCCCTTCGTTGTAGTATTTCGTCGGGAAGGTGCGCTTGCGGTTCGGTTCCCATGTCAGGGGATCGTACTTCTTCGAGCCCATAGTAAAGCAGTGCATGCCCGTCGGATACAGGGGAATGAAGGCCGTGTACAGGCGCGTGATGGGGAAGATATCGGACACGCAGTCCTTGATTTCCCGCACGAGCTTGCTGTGCATAAAGGGAGATTCCGTCTGCTGTACAAACAAGCCGTCTTCCTTCAAAGCCTTAAAGGTGTCTTTATAGAATTCATACGTAAACAAGCCTTCGCCGGGGCCGACCGGATCAGAGCAGTCGACGATGATGACGTCGTAGAAATCTTTCGCTTCGCGCATGAAGGCAATGCCGTCGCCGACCTTGACGGTCAGCTTCGGATTGTTTTCCCGCATGGCTTTGGAAATCGCCGGGAAAAACTGCTTCGACAGCTCGATGACCTTGCCGTCGATGTCGACCATCGTGACGTGTTCTACTTCGGGATGGCGCACGGCTTCACGAGCTGCGCCGCCGTCGCCGCCGCCGATGATGAGGACGTTTTTCGGATTGGGATGCAAAAACAGCGGGATATGGGTAATGCATTCGTGATAAATAAACTCGTCCTTGTCAGACGTCTGGAACACGCCGTCCAGCACGAGCATACGGCCGAATTCCTTCGAATCGGCTACGATAATATCCTGAAAATCAGATTTGCCTTCATATAAAATTTCCGATACTTCTGCGCTCAGGTCCAAGTACGGAGACTGATGTTCTGTCACAAATTTTTTCATGAGTACCTCCTATATTGTCTCTTAACTATATGTTATTGTAACACAAAAGAGTAAACAAAAGGAAGTAATTGTATACGTATCGCTCATAGGTGGAGGTAAAATTTTCATATGAATTCTCATTCCGGCACCTTACAGTTTTGACTCCATATGGTACAATATAGAGTAGACTTATATGCGCCGTATTCCTTTAAACGCGGCGCCTGCATCTATAGATTATCAGAAAGATCGGCTTTGCAGCCGATAAGGTGACTCACATGAAAAACATATTACATATAGGCATTGACATTGGTTCGACGACGGTAAAGATCGCCGTCCTCAACGACGCCAAGCAATGCCTGCACGCGTGCTATGTCCGCCACTACACGGACATTCGCCAAAAGGTGTGGGATTTGCTGCAAAATGCCTATGAGATTTTCGGTGACCAACAAATCACCATTGCCATTACAGGCTCCGGCGGCATCGCCCTGGCAGACTACCTGGGCATCGCCTTCGTTCAGGAAGTCATCGCCGGCACGAAGGCCGTCCGCACCTATTACCCCCAGTCGGACGTCATTATCGAGCTGGGCGGCGAAGACGCGAAGATTACCTATCTGACCGGCGGCAACGAACACCGCATGAACGGCAACTGCGCCGGCGGCACGGGCGCGTTCATCGACCAGATGGCCACGCTGCTCCACACCGACGCCAGCGGCTTAAACGCTCTGGCCGAAAAATCGGATACCCTGTATCCCATCGCCGCCCGCTGCGGCGTATTCGCCAAAACGGATATCCAGGCCCTCCTCAACGAAGGGGCCAGCAAGGAAAACGTCGCCGCGTCGGTCTTCCAGTCCATCGTCTTCCAGACGATTACAGGCCTGGCCTGCGGCCGCCCCATCAAGGGTACGGTCTGCTTCCTCGGCGGCCCGCTGACCTATTTGCCGCAGCTGCGCCGTCAGTTTGCCAAGACACTTCATTTAGACGACGATCACGTCGTCGCGCCGGAAAACGCCCAGGTATACGTAGCCATCGGCGCGGCCCTGGGCAGCTTCGACGAAACGCCTGTATCCTTCATGAACCTCATGGGACAGCTGAAAAACGTCGACGAATCGTCTCTGGCAAAATCGGACCGCATCGATCCCCTCTTCGACAGCGAAGAAGAGCTGCGCGAATTTCAGCAGCGCCACTCGCAGCATACCGTCCCCTACGGCGACCTGGCCGCCTACAGCGGGCCGTGCTACCTGGGCCTCGACGCCGGCTCGACGACGATCAAGGCCGTCCTGCTGAGCGAAGACCTGAAAATCCTCTATACGCACTATCAGAATAACGAAGGCAGCCCGCTCATGGCCGCCAAAAAGATCATCGAAGAAGTGTACAGCCGCCTGCCCGACGGCGCGTTTATCGCCAAGACCGGCATTACGGGCTACGGCGAAGCCCTGCTGAAAGAAGCGCTGCACCTCGATATCGGCGAAGTCGAAACCATCGCCCACTATCAGGCGGCAGCCCATTTCTGCCCTGACGTCGATTTCATCCTCGACATCGGCGGGCAGGACATGAAATGCAGCCGCTTAAAGGACGGCCACATCGAGGACATCCTCCTCAACGAAGCCTGCTCGTCAGGCTGCGGCTCATTCCTCGACACCTTCGCCAAGTCGCTGAACCTGTCTATCGAAGAGTTTTCCAAGGCAGCCCTGATGGCCAAAAGCCCTATCGACCTGGGCTCGCGCTGCACCGTTTTCATGAATTCCAAGGTCAAGCAGGCCCAGAAGGAAGGAGCGACCCTCGCGGATATTTCCGCCGGCCTGTCCTACTCGGTCATCAAGAACGCCTTATATAAAGTAATAAAAGTAAAAGACCCGGAAAAGCTGGGCAAATACATCGTCGTCCAGGGCGGCACCTTCTACAACGACGCCGTGCTGCGGGCTTTTGAAAAGCTCCTGGGCCGCCAGGTCATCCGGCCGGCCATCGCCGGCCTCATGGGAGCCTTCGGCATGGGGCTTATCTGCCGCTCGTCCTACCATAGCGACCACGCCAAGACGACGCTGCTCAGCCGGCAGGATCTGGCCGGCCTATCCGTCGCCACGTCGATCCGCCACTGCGGCCTGTGCACGAATAACTGCCTGCTGACGGTCAACACCTTCAACGACGGCCGTTCCTTCATTACGGGCAACCGCTGCGAACGGGGCGCCGCCGGCTCGACGACAGCCCGCAAGAAAGCGCTGCCCAACATGTACAAGGTCAAGTACAATTTGCTGTTCAACCAGTACAAACCGCTGGAGCAGGGCCCCCGCGGCACCGTCGGCATTCCCCGCGTGCTGAACATGTACGAAGACTATCCCTTCTGGTTTACTTTCTTCACCAAGCTGGGCTACACCGTCGTCTTGTCCGACCCATCCTCCAAGGAACTGTTTGAAAAGGCCATGGACACGGTCCCCTCCGATTCGGCCTGCTATCCGGCCAAGCTCGTCCACGGCCACATCGAAAACCTGCTGGAAAAGGGCGTAGACCGCATTTTCTATCCCTGCATCCAAAACGGCCCCCAGGAAGGCAGCCGGGACAACAGCTTCAACTGCCCCATGGTCATGAGCTATCCCGAAGTCATTCGCCACAATATGGTGGAACGCCTGTCCGACACGAACACCCTCTACCTGTGCCCCTTCCTGCCGCTTCACGATAAAAAGCGCATCGTACCGCGCCTGCAGGAAGAACTGCGCGTATGGAATATCGGCAAGAAGGAAATCAAGGAAGCCGCCCTGGCCGCCTGGGACGAAGAAGAATCGTACAAACAGAAATACCGCGACCTGACCAAGGCCACGCTGGAACGGCTGGCGAAAGACGGCGACAGGGCCATCGTCCTCTGCGGCCGTCCCTATCACATCGACCCGGAAATCAATCACGGCATCCCCGAGCTCATCAACAGCCTGGGCCTGGCCGTCCTGACGGAAGACGGCGTCGCTCCCCTGGGACACCTGCCGGAGGAACTGCGCGTCGTCGACCAGTGGTCCTACCATTCCCGCCTGTATCGGGCGGCGCAGTACATCGTCACGCAGCCCAACCTGGAATTGGTCGAACTCAATTCCTTCGGCTGCGGCCTCGACGCCATCGTCGCCGACCAGGTACAGGAAATCCTGGCTCAGGGCCATAAAATCCATACATTGCTGAAAATCGACGAAGGGTCTAACCTCGGCGCCATCCGCATCCGCCTGCGCTCCCTCTTGTTCGTCATGAATCACCGGAAACCGAGTACGGAAACGACGGAACCCTATTCGTACCACAAGGCCCTGTTCACGGAGGCCGACAAAAAGACGAACGTCATTTTAGCGCCGTCTATGACGCCGATTCACTTCCCCATGTTCGAAGCGGCCTTCGCCCACGAAGGCTACCACATCGAGCTCCTGCCCCATCAGGGCCAGGAAGCCATCGACACGGGCCTGGCCTATATCCACAACGACGCCTGCTATCCGGCCATCATGTCCCTGGGGCAAATCATTACGGCCCTGAAATCGGGAAAATACGATCTGAAGCACACGTCGGTCATCATTTCCCAGACGGGCGGCTGCTGCCGGGCGACGAACTACATCGGCATGATCCGCAAAGCCCTGGCCGACGCCAACATGAGCGACGTAGCCATCATTTCCCTGAATACCAAGGGACTGAATCCTCAGCCGGGCTTCAAGCCTCATATCGGCTTCTGGCACCGCCTGGTCATGGCCATGGTATACGGCGACGCGCTGCAGCAGGTATTATACCGCACGCGGCCCTATGAAAAGGTAAAGGGCACGGCCGAAAGCCTGTTCAAAAAATGGCAGGAAAAATGCAAAGTCGACCTGATAAAAGCCGACGTCAAGACCTTCAAGAAAAACATCCGATCCATGATCGACGAATTCGACAACATCGACATGAGCGAAGAGATGAAGCCGCGCATCGGCCTGGTCGGCGAAATCTACGTCAAGTTCCATCCCATCGCCAACAACCACATCGTGCGCATGATCGAAGAAGAAGGCGGGGAAATCATCGTCTCCGGCCTGACGGATTTCTTCCTGTACGGCCTCCTCGACACCCAGTTCCGCCAGAAATACCTGTCGGGAAGCTGGATGTCGGCCCTGGCCAGCAAATCCATGGTGAAGCTCCTCGAATGGTACCGCAAGCCCTATTGCGAAGCCGTCGCCAAGAGCCGCCATTTCGACCCGGTCACGTCGATTTACGACATTGCCGACGAGGCGAAGGAATACTTATCTCTCGGCCACGTCGCCGGCGAAGGCTGGTTCCTGACCGGCGATATGATCGACCTCATCAAGCGGGGCGCGAAGAACATCGTCTGCCTCCAGCCCTGGGCCTGCCTGCCGAACCACGTAACGGGCAAGGGCATGATCAAAGCCCTGAAAGCGGCCTTCCCCGACACGAATATCGTCGCCATCGACTACGACCCCAGCGCCAGCTCGGTCAATCAGACAAACCGCCTGAAACTCATGCTGACGACGACCTTCGAAGGCATCCGCGAAACGGTCAGCACGACGGCCAAACCAGTAATCCCCTTCTTAAACGGCGTCCGCATCAACAGCACGCTGAACGCAGAAAAATGATATCTGAATTTCATGCCGGCAGGAATGATACGCCTGCCGGCATATGTTATCTCTTGCGCAAAAAAAAGCCCGTATGACAGATACTATACTCTGTCATACGGGCTTTGCCCTTCTCTATTTTATTTTTGCTGCATATCCTGCTTCCATTGTTTCAGCTTATCCTGGTCCTCTTTCGGGAGAGAAACGCCGCAGCAACCGCCGGTCGAACATCCGGCAAAGCCTTGGTACACGTCGGAAATCACGTTTTTTACTTGTTTCAACCGTTCTATTGTCATGGGAGACCCTCCTTTTATGTTTATAAGCTAAGGCTATGGTTACAGTATATCATATTTTTTCTTAATTTAAAATAATTATCTGTAAATATTTTATATCATTTATATCAATTCTGCATAGCCTCACTTCAACACGACAGAGCCCGGCTCCAGCATGGCTTCCAGCTCCTGCCGCAGGGAATCCTCCGTTTCTACCCAATACCGCGGGTCGGTCAAAATCGTGCGGCGGCTGCCCATGAGGTGAAAGTATACCTTGACTTCGCCGTGATGCTTTTCCAATACGCCGCCCAGGCGCGTGCTCAAGTCGCTTCGTTCCAGATGGGCCGGTATCTTGATAAACAGCTTCGTCCCCTTTCCCGGCTGCCAGAGTGCGCCGGCCCGGCGGGCGGCTGCGGCCATGCTCACGGCGTGCCCCTCTGCCGGCTGGTCTCCTAAGGGTGCTAACGTTTCGGCAATGAGTTGGATATCGTCGTCGTTAATATCGGCCCGGCCTTGAACGGAAACAGCCATATCGACGACGCAAAGATTCATATACTGGCTGAAAGCCTTGGGAAAGACGACGACGGGGATAGAGCCGGTGTAATCTTCAATCGTCAGGATAACCATCTGCTCGTTCCGCTTCGTCGTCACCTGCCGCCGTCCCGTCACCAGGCCGCCGATGCACAGCATTTTTCCGTCATACTGCCGGTTATCCTCGCCGAAGAGGACGGAAAGAGGCGTCATGGACTTCAGCACGTCTTCGTATTTTTCCAGGGGATGCCCGCTGAAATAGAAGCCGTCGTATTCCTTTTCCATAGCCAGCAGCATGTCCATGGGATATTCGGGAGCATTGGGATAGGCCAATTCCATCGCCGCAGTGTCGTTTCCGTCGTCGAACAAGCCCATCTGCCCCGATGCATCGTCCTTTTGCTTCTGCGCCCCGACGCTCATGGCCTCTTCCAGTACGGCGATGAGCTGCGACCGCGGCCGGCCGAAGGAATCCATAGATCCGCCTTTGATAAGGCTTTCCAGCATCTTGCGGTTTAGAATATGGTAATCGACGCGGCTGCAGAAATCGCTGAGCGACGTAAAGGGCCCGTCTTTTTCCCGGCTCGTGACGATAGCCTCGATGACGACGTCGCTGATGCTTTTGACTGCCGAAAGGCCGAAGCGTATGGCGCCGTTTTCGACGGAAAACATGGATACACTGGCGTTGACGTCCGGTGCCAGCACCTCGACGCCGTGACGGCGGCATTCCGAAATGTAATAGCTGATCTTGCGGATATCGTTGATAAAGCTGGTCATCGTCGCCGCCATGAATTCCGCCCGGTAGTGCGTCTTCAAATACGCCGTCTGCCAGGCGATGTAGGCGTAGGCCGCCGAGTGGGATTTATTGAAGCCGTAGCCGGCGAAGTATACCATGAGATCAAAGACCTTGTTGGCAATTTCGTCGGAAATGCCATTTTTCTGCGTCCCGGCCAAAAAGCTCTCCCGTTGGGCTTTCAGGATCGATTCCTTCTTCTTGCCCATGGCCCGACGCAGCAAATCTGCCTGTCCCAACGAGAAGCCGCCCATGACGGAAGCGATCTGCATGACCTGTTCCTGATACAGGATAACGCCGTACGTATCCTTTAAAATCGGCTCCAGCAAGGGATGAAGATAGGTGATTTCCTTTTCGCCGTGACTGCCCTTAATGAAATCCTCTACCATGCCGCTGCCCAAAGGCCCCGGACGGTACAGGGCGACGAGGGGAATCATGTCTTCGAAATGCTTTGGCGCCAGTTCCTTAACCAGCGTCGTAATGCCCGACGATTCCATCTGGAACACGCCGGCCGTATCGCCCTCCGTCAGGAGTTTGCACGTCTCCTGGTCGTCCAGGGGAATGGCGTCGATATCGATGTCGACGCCGTGCTGCTGCCGGATGAGCTTGACGGCGTCGCCGATGACGGTCAGCGTCCGCAGGCCCAGAAAGTCCATCTTGAGCAGGCCCAGCTCTTCAACCAGATCCTTGTCATACTGGGTCGTCAAATATCCTTCCTTTGAATACTGCATGGGCACGTAATCGTCTACCGGAGCAGCGGAAATTACGACGCCGGCCGCATGAGTCGACGAATGGCGTACCATTCCTTCAAGGGCGCGGCTCACTTCGACCATGTGATGAATCGTGCTGTTCGTCTCGTATTCCTGGCGGAATTCCTTGCTGATCTGCAGAGCCCGGTCGATAGTCAGGCCCAATTCCGTCGGCACGAGCTTCATAAAGCGGTTGACTTCGCCGAGAGGAATCGCCAAGGCCCGGCTGACGTCGCGCATGACTGCCCGGGCAGCCAGCGTTCCGAAAGTGATGATCAGCGCCACGTGTTCCTTGCCGTACTTGCGCGTTACGTAGTCGATGATGCGGCCGCGGTTTTCATAGCAGAAATCCATGTCGATATCGGGCATCGTCACCCGTTCCGGATTGAGGAACCGTTCAAAGAGGAGGTCGTATTTCAGCGGGTCCAGCCCCGTAATCCCCAGCAGATACGCTACGACGGAGCCCGCCGCCGAGCCGCGGCCCGGGCCGACGGGGATATCGTGGTCGCGGGCAAACTTGACATAGTCCCATACGATGAGGAAGTACGACGGAAAGCCCATCTTGTTGATGACGTCCAGCTCGTAATTCATGCGTTCCCGCACTTCCGGCGTCACCGGGTCGTACCGCGTCGGCAGGGCCTCTTCGCAGAGCTTGCGCAGGTACGACTCGTCCGTCTCCCCTTCGGGAACGGGGAATTTCGGCAAATGGCGCTCGTCAAAGGATATCTCCACATTGCACTTATCGGCGATTTCCAGCGTCGTATCCAGCGCTTCCGGCATATCGGGAAACAGCTCGGCCATTTCGTCACCGCTCTTCATGTAAAACTCGTCGTTGGCAAAGCGGAAATGGACCGGGTCTTCGAGGGTACTGCCCGTCGAAATGCATAATTTGACTTCCTGCGCCCCGGCATCTGACTTTTCAATGTAATGGAAATCGTTCGTCGCCACGACCTTCAATCCATATTCCTTCGACCAGCGCTTAAACACCTCGCGGACGATCTTTTCCTCCGCCAGCCCGTGATTCTGCACTTCCAGATAGAAATCGTCCTTGCCGAAAATGCGCACCAGCCGCTCCAGCGTCTGCCGGGCTCCTTCTTCGTCGCGGTTGAGGATATTCTGCTGGATATGGCCCTCGATGCAGGCGCTCATGGCGATAAGCCCCTCATGGTACTGCTCCAGCAGGTCGTAGTCGACGCGGGGCTTGTGGTAATTGTTTTCCCCGTCAACAAAGCCCTTCGACACGATTTTGACCAGATTATGATAGCCCTTCAAATCCTTCGCCAGCAGGATCAGATGGCATAACCGTTCCTTCGTCTTCTTCTCAAAGCGGCTGCCCTTGGTCATATAGACCTCGCAGCCTAAAATCGGCTTGACGCCCTGCTTCACCGCTTCTTTATACAAATAGATGACGCCGTACATATTGCCGTGATCCGTAATCGCCACGGCAGGCATATTCAATTCTTTTGCCTTCTGAACCATGTCGGGAATGCGGCACAGCCCGTCGAACAAGCTGTACTGCGTATGGACATGCAAATGGACAAATGGCCTCATGACAACGCTCCTTATCGATAAGTTACATACTGCAATGCTGCGTATCTTTTATTATAGCATACCTGCCGCAGCAGCATAAGCCGGACGGAACACAAGCGCAAAAAAACTCCTGCCGCATGAGCAGCAGAAATAAGATCTGCATGCGCTCTGCAACAGGAGATAGGATGCAATATTGCTGACAGTTTATAGGACGTCCCGCTCAGCGGGTCAAGGACAATACCATGTCGTACCACACAGCGCCGCCGTGCATAGACTGGGATTTCCCATGGCATTCGTAGCCGAACTGCTCGTAGAACGGGATAAGCCGTTCCTTGCAGGTCAGTATAATCTGCTTTTTACGGCGCAACTCCGCCTTTTCAATATAGGCCTTCATCAGCGCCGCGGCGAAGCCCTGATGCTGCTCCTGGGGAATCACGTCCAGACCGAACACCATGACGTTCGGCGCGTCGTCGTCGTGCAGCGCCGTCGATTCATACAAATCGTCGGTCAGCTCGTCCTTATTCGTCACGCAGCCGTTGATAAATCCAATAGGCCTTCCATCCTTTTCCGCAATGAGAAAGGAATAGGTAAAGGCTGCCAACCGCTGGCGGAAGCTCTCTTCCGTCGCAGCTTCTGCCGCAGGAAAGCATGCCGCTTCAATGGCCGTCACGGCCTTTAAATCTGTCGGCGCCGCAGGCCGAATTACTATATCCATACAATCCCCTTTCTATCCCCTGTATTTATTCCATCGGTTTGACGTAGATAGACGGTTTGCCGTCGGCAGGGTAGCCCATGGCATCGCCCAGCTCGTCGCCCGTCACCTTCAGGTCCGTATTGCGGCTCACGGTCACGCGGAACAGCTGCCCTTCCTTATAGTTCAGCTCTTTTCCTTTCAAAAATGCCGAAATCCACCACGGAGCAAACCACGTCGAGCTCTTCTTTCCCCGGCCCTTGATATAGCCGTTCAAGGGAACCGTCACGCCGTTCAGCGTTTTAATCGCCGCAATGGACAGCTCCAGCTTGCCGCCTCTGCCGAAGCCGCGGTTTCCCCGGCCCTTCAGCACCTTGCCGACGCAGGTCGTGCCGGCCGGAATGACGACGACGTCGTTGATGACTACATCTTCCAGGTTCTTCAACTTAAAGGCCTTGCCTTCCTTGCTGGTCTTCGAGCTGATCGGCTCCTGCAGGGCCAGCATGAGCGGCGTGCCCTTAGGAATATACACGTGGCCCAGTTCGACGCCGTGATGGGTTTTCGGCCGTTTTGGGTCGTTGTATTCATCTAATATAGCCTTCGTCCGTTCTTGAATATTCGGTTTTACTGCGGGCTCTTCGACAGGAAATTCCGCTCCTACGACGGGAGTCTTCACATCATGAAATTCCTCGCTGGCCTGAGCTGCGCCGCCAGCCAGGCAACAACAGCAGCATACGGCAGCTAATACGCGTTTTACCTGCATGACCGTTTCCCCTTTCGCCAAACGATGCGTATTGCAAAAACAAGAAAAGCCTTCGTCCAATCCTGAACAAAGGCTTTTATGCTGGTCGGAACGGCGAGATTTGAACTCGCGACCTCTTCCACCCCAAGGAAGCGCGCTACCAAGCTGCGCCACGTCCCGTTAACAGACATTATTGTACCCGATTCCATAGGACTTGTCAAGTAATTGAATACATAAACATTTCCGCATGTATCAGCAGTCTTCGTTTTTTTTTCTTGACGGCTCTTTCAATACTCAGTATAATGAAGGTGAAATAAAAAACGAGGCATTACACCGACAAACGGTTATAGCCCCTACATTAAGCAAGATTTAACCGCCTAAAGTTTGGACGCTATGGGCGGTTATTTCTTTTGTAAAAGTACCACTAAGAGAATCAAAAGTAATAGTGTTACGTTTGTCTCGTTCATGGGCATCACCCCCATTCATTCGAAATGGATAGGGGCGATATAACCGCCTGCCGTTGTGTGTGTAATGCCTACGGCAACATCATATACGAACATATGATGTCATGTCAATATAGTTTACTATCTAACGCAAAGATATACGCTGCAAGAAGCTCAGGTCTTAATCCTCCCATCGGTCGTCGTCCCAATCGTCGTCATCGTCATCTTCCCAACGATCGTCATCCCAGTAGTCATCGTCATCGTCTTCCCAGCGGTCGTCGTCCCAGTAATCATCATCGTCAAAGGACTCCAACGCCGGCATGCCGCTTCCCCAAGTGGGCGATGATCCTATCCCCAAAGGCGACGTCATGGCAAAGGAAAGATTGCCCATCAGAAACCATACGGCGCACATCATCATCACTAACCAACGCTTCATAGTTCTTCACCTCTCTGTCAAAAAATAACAAGCCGCGTTATCTCAACATGGTACAGCCCATGTTGAATATCCCTTTCATCTCCTGTATATTACACATTGTACCATAAGAAAATAGCAAAAAAGAAGAATTATGCAATTTTCAAATGTAAAATTACAGTAAAATAACCTATTTCTTAATACAACAGCCTCGGAGTTCTTCATGAAGCTCCGAGGCTGTTGTATATTATTTACCATTCATCACTATCACCGTCATCGTATTCATCGGCAGAATAGCCATCGTCATGAGCCGCATCCAATTCGTCACGCCGTTCTCCCTGCCCATCGGCATAGCCGATTTTAAAATCTTCTGAGCCGTAATCCGGCCACTCGTCCCACAAGCCCATACAGGCATCTTCATAGCCCTTCGCATACCCTGCATCGTATTCCTCGTATGTCGCCTGTGACACCGCACTGCCGCAAATCCAGACGCATAAACATACTACCATCAATAACAATAGCTTCATATGCTGCACCTTCTTTATTTAATACGCCCCATCGCCGCAAGGACAAGACGCAATATGGTCGTTCAGCACACCGGCGGCCTGCAAAAAGGAATACATAATCACCGGCCCGACGAAGGACGCGCCCCGCTTCTTTAAATCCCTGCTGATGCGCTCCGACAATTCCGACTGAGCCGGTATGTCCTTCTGCTCGTTCCAAGCGTTGCGAATCGGCTTCCCTTCCGTAAAATGCCAGACATAGGCATCGAAGGAACCGAACTCCTGCTGAATCTCCTGTACGACGCGGGCATTCTTCCGCACCGAAGCAATTTTCAGGCGGTTGCGAATCACATCGCCGTGAAGACGAATCTCCTCCAGCTCGTCGTCGGTCAGCGCCGCGCAGGCCGGTATGGAAAAATTCTGAAAGGCCTTACGATACCCCTCGCGCCGCTTCAAAATCATCAGCCACGACAACCCGGCCTGCGCCCCTTCAAGGCACAACAGCTCAAACAACATCGTATCATCATGACAAGGCACGCCCCATTCCGTATCGTGATACTCCCGCAGCAACGGGTCGCCTAAAGCCCATGGGCAAATTGAATTCATGAGAAACTCCTTTTAAATATCTTCATTAAAGAAATCGTAATCTATTCGCTTTATTTCATACGACTCAATAACAGAAACACCAAGGTTATACTCTATCATCAAATTAGTCAAGCGAACGCCGTCGATGAGTACGATTTTTGTATTAAGCTGTTTTTTAGCATATTCATAAGCTCCAGAAGAAAATTTTGCCGTCGTAATAAATACGCCTTTTGTTGCGCCCTGTCCAACGAGAGCTCCTAAAAATTTTTGAATTTCCGGACGACTGACAACTGTATCTGTATTCCATTTTTTAGCTTGAATATAGATAGAATCAAATCCAAACTTGTCTGCCGTCACGATACCGTCAATCCCTTCATCACCAGATTTTTTTAGTTACGGCATTGGCATTTAGCTGCATGGAACCATACCCCATTTTAATTAATAGCCGAACTACTAAACTCTCGAAATCTGATGAAGAAATCTTCATAATTTCCGTTAATAATTCATCCGCCAATGAGTGATTTATTTGCTTAATTGCATTTTCCAATATTTCTTGCGGGCTCTTAGTTATTTCTTCATTATTAGTATTGTCATTACTTACTACTATATTTTGCGTTGTATCGTTACTGATAAATGCATTAAATGAGTCAAATCGCCGTAAATATTCTACTGTAATATTCTCTACGCCTTGTTGATAAGCCTCTTTTCCACGCTGGGTCAGGCAATATGTTGACCTTACTGGATTCTCAATGAGCCCGGCTTTTTTCAAATATGTTTTCGCCCAACCTACGCGATTTGCCAATACAGACTGACGCCCCGTAGGTAATCGGCGTTGCCGTTCCTCTTCAGTAAGTTGAAATGCATTGGCGCAAAATGTTATTAATTCTTTTGTCGTATGCCTATTTCCATCACTCAAGCACGTTATGATAGTCGGCATAAATTCATTATATTTCGGTATTGCCATACGTTTCACTCCACATACCTGTATTTACTTAAAAATCCGTATTATCTGTCCATAACTCGCACTGCAACATAACAGTCTTTACAGCATCTTCTCTGCCTTCCGGCGGATATCCATATTTTTTCAGGAGACGTTTTACCATCTTTCGCATGCTAGCTCTTGCGCTTTCTTTTTTCTGCCAATCAATCGTTCGATTTTTCCGTAAAAGTTCTGTCAGCTCTTTCGTAAGAGCAATTAATTGATCGTGCTCATAAAAATCTTTTATCGCTTGCGGCTTAGTCAACGCATCATAAAACGCCATTTCATCGGCATTTAAATGTAATTCTTCCCCTTCCTTCTGCGCATTTTGTATGTTTCTAGCTAAATTTAACAACTCTTGTATTACTTCTTCATTAGTCAGCATACCGTTTAAATATCTTCGCATCGTACCCTGAATAATCTCGGAAAATTTTTCTGATTTTACCACATTCGTTTTACGATATACAGATACTTGTTCAGAAATCAAGCGTTTCAATAATTCAACCGCTAAATTTTTCTCTTTCATCTTTCCTACTTCTTCCAAAAATTTAGGGTCAAATAATGAAAACTCCGTATCTATATCTGAAAAAAGATTTATGACGCCGTCGCTTTTTATACTTTCTTTCAGCAAAGCATTTATTTTATTATTTAATTCAGGAAGAGTAATCTTTTCCCCTGTTCCTCTCGCGGCCAAACGCACAAGCATTACACGAACGGCTTCAAAATATGCCGCTTCCAAGCGCATCTCCTTATCGACAAGACTGCTGCATAAAGACAATGCCTGTTTTAATAATAACGCTTCCTTTATATAAACATATTGTACTCGTTCTTTTTCTGGTACATCACTCTCTTTTTGACTTTTACCTAAGATAAAATTCACTCCGCCTGTAATAGCTTTTGCTTTCTCCAAATCATCGCCGGTCATGAACATTAAATAATTAAAGCCATGGAAGAAATCTCTGCATACAGATAATTTTTCAAGAAATCGCGGATATGCTACTTTGCTAATATCCGTATTACCGTAATTTTTTCTATCTCGTACCGTATAATCATTCATCGCCTGTTTCAAGGCCGATGCAATCCCTACGTAATCAACAATTAAGCCGCCTTCTTTATCTTTGAACACTCGATTCACACGAGCAATCGCCTGCATAAGGTTATGCCCTTTCATGGGTTTGTATATATACATTGTTGCTAAAGACGGCACATCAAATCCAGTAAGCCACATATCGACGACGATAGCAATTTTCATAGAAGAATCATCATCTTTAAACCGTTTTGCCAGCTCATCTCTATACGATTTATTTCCAATAACGTCCCGCCACTCTTCAGGATCATTATTTCCTTGTGTCATGACTACATGCACTTTTTCTTTCCAGTCCGGCCTCATGGCTAATATTTGCCGGTATATCTTCATAGCAATAGGTCGAGAATAAGCGACTATCATCGCTTTCCCAGTCAATAACTGTGCGCGATTCTCTTCATAATGGGTAATCATATCGCTGACCAGAGAATGTATTGTTTGATCAGCCCCTAATATAGCGTCCATTTGACTTAATTCTTTTTTACTTCTTTCTACTACATAAGGGGACGCCGTTTCCGCTACCCTATCGTATTCATCATCAATCATTTTTAAAATCTTCTCATCTAAATTTAGATGAATGACGCGGCTTTCGTAATAAACAGGCCTGGTCGCCCCATCTTCTACGGCTTGGGTCATATCGTAAACATCGATATAATCGCCAAAAACTTCGCGCGTATTTCTATCTTTCGCCGATATCGGTGTACCGGTAAAGCCAATATATGTAGCGTTCGGTAAATTATCCCGAATAATTCTAGCGGTTCCAATAATTGTTTTGGCAATGATCTTTCCCGTATCATCTTGACGGGCAATCACTTTTTCATTCAATCCATACTGTCCGCGATGAGCTTCGTCTACCATGACAATGATATTTTTTCGCTCAGAAAGGGCGCTTCCGCTTTCTGTAAATTTCTGCATAGTCGTAAAAATAATACCGTTAGCTTGCCTGTCTTTGAGCAAAGTTTTCAAGTCATCTCTACTTGTTGCCTGTGCAGGAGTCTGTCGCAGAAAACGCCGGCACCGAATAAATTGACTATATAATTGATCGTCAAGATCATTACGGTCAGTAATAACTACAATCGTCGGGCTATTCAACGCGTTCTGCAAATACTGGGCATAAAAAACCATAGACAACGATTTCCCGCTTCCCTGAGTATGCCAAAATACGCCGCCTTTCCCATCTGTTGCCACGGCTTTTTTAGTAGATTCAATAGCTTTTTTTACAGCAAAATATTGATGATATCCCGCTAAAATTTTAAACGTTTTCTTTTCTTCTTCATCTTCATTAAAACAAATAAAATTCTGTATAACATCCAGCAATCGATTTTTTTCAAACATCCCTTCAAAGAATACTTCAAAGGACACATACTGCGTATTCGTATAATTACCGTCGATGGTTTTCCATTCCATAAAACGCTCTTCATCAGACGTAATCGTTCCCGCTTTTGATACGGTCATATCACTCATGACACAGATAGCGTTGTACACAAATAAAGACGGAATTTCATGCATATAATTGCGCAGCTGCCGATATGCCGCCGACGCGTCGGTTTCTTCCCTTGTCGGGGATTTTAATTCAATGACTACCAAAGGCAATCCATTGATAAATAATATGACGTCGATTCTTTTTGTAGAATACTCTACGACAGTCCATTGATTAGCAACAACAAAATCGTTATTAGCAGGATGTTCAAAATCAAGGAGAGTAACTAACGTAGATATTTCTTCTTCGTCGGCAAAATATGTCACAGGAACACCATTTTGCAAATAATTCATAAAAAGAATATTCTTTTGCAGTAAAGTACCATTTTCAATGTTCCTAACTTTAGTAACAGCCTCATGTATAGCACACTCTGGTAAGTGACGATTAATCCGCCGCAATGCAGGCCATAAGCTATCTTCATAAAAAGGAGACTCGTATTCCCGCTCTACCTCTGGCCCATAGACATACGTATACCCTAGCTGTCCGCTTAGTAATTGCAGCACTGCATTTTCATAGTTCGATTCCGTATAATATCCTGCCATGGCCCTCACTCCTGCATTTCTTAGGTTAAAATAAAGTCTCTATAAAATATGTTTTCTATACTAAATGCATAATATCCTACTAAAATAAGAGAAAAACGATAATTTACAGCAGCAAGCCGTTGCGATTTTTAGATCATGGTTTGTTGATTATATTCCATTCGGGGGCACTGCACCGGACAAATGGGAGAATGTCACTTTAGAAGACATTACATCACTGTTAAGTCGAGGTATAACTCCAAAATATGCGGATGATACCGACCAAATTGTAATTAATCAGAAGTGCATTCGCAATCACATGATTGATCTTTCTTTTGCGCGAGCCCATAGGCCGAAAGTCATCAATGATAAGTGGCTTCGATTTGGAGATTTGCTAATTAACTCAACTGGCAATGGCACTTTGGGGAGAGCAGCGCAGGTTTGGTTTCAGCCGCATAATCTTACTGTTGATTCTCATGTTACGATTGTCCGGCCAGCAACAGAAAGTATGATTTTCTATATTGGGTTGTGGGGAACCCAACATGAAAAAGAAATTGAATCGCTTCATATAGGAAGCACTGGTCAGACAGAGTTGCCCAGAGATCGCGTAAAGGCGCTCGAACTCCTTTTGCCTGATAAGGAGACTTTGGATTGCTTTAATGCTCTCATTGCACCCATGGCGGCTGCCATTGTCTCGAATCAGGAAGAAAACAACAGGCTTGCATCTATTCGAGATGAGCTCCTTCCAAAGTTAATGTCAGGCAAAATTGATGTCTCCGCTATCCAGCTCTAAGCCGCTAAATTATCGTTTATTGCAGCGTTTATCTTAATTCTTTTATCAATATTAAATAAAATCATTCCAACTTTTCGTTGTTTACTTATATTTATTGGAAAATTAATTATAATTTCTTCCTGCAATCTTTTTCGATTAATTTCTGTTTGTCCTGTAGACCCTTCTGCCAATGACTCTATTTGTTTTTGTTGTGCTTTAATAGCATACCCATAGTATAACGGATCTATTTCTTTCGTAGGCCTTAATAAAATCATATGACCATCAAACGTAGTAGTAGCCGGAATTTGCCAAACTTGAGCTACACGACCAGCTGTCCCAGTACCAGTAGAGTTAATAAGCACGTCTCCAGGTTTCAATAGTTTTTCTTCAGAAACTTTCCTTAAAGATTTATCATGTAAACGCGCCTCTTTATATGATATTTGAAAATTACGATTGCATCGTTGATTTAATACCTTAATCGTATTTTCTGTCTCATTCTCAGTATATTTAGGAGCAATTCCTTTTGTCATAAATTCGGTGACTTCTCCTAACGGCTTTAAAATTCTCTTTGCCTTTTCCATATTTCTTTACCCTTTCTACCCAATATACTTTCTATGTGCTAACTTTACATTCTGTTGTTTCACCATAGCATAATGCAGCGTCGTATCAATTTTCTGATGTCCTAGCAAGTGTTGTACTTGCTCTATGGGCATCCCTTTATCAATAGCCGTCGTCGCAAAGGTACGCCGGAATTTATGAGGATGCACCTTTGTAAGGCGTATTCGTTGTCCTAATCGTCTCAAGCAGGCTTCTACACCGCCGATCATAAGGCGATTATGAGGTATTTTCAAAGACACAAATAATGCAGGATTTGTGTCTGTCCGACTTTGCAAATAATTTTGCAAATGAATTTTCGTCCTTGCGTCAAAATATACTAACCGTTCTTTATTTCCCTTTCCGCAAACGACACATTCCCGTTCATTAAAATCTATATCGTCCCGATTCAGCAACACTAACTCGCCTACACGCATTCCCGACGATGCCAATAAATCGACAAGAGCTAAATCCCGTAGATTCGTACAGTTATCACGCATAAGCTCCAGCGCTTCATCGCTATACGTGTCTTTGACAATTTTTGCCGTTTTCACCTTATGAATCCGTCGGATAGGGCTTTTAATTATATAATCTTCGTCTTCCAGCCACGAAAAAAAGCTTGATAAAATACGGCGAATATTGTCAATCGTAACCTTGCTGGAGCCTCTCTCCACTTGATACGTAATCAAATAGTTCCGCAAATCTTCTGTCGTTATTTGCTGCGCCGTTTTGCCGATAGTTTCCAGCATAACGTCAATCGTCTTACTATAATATGTCAATGTTTTTTCCGAACATCCTTCAATACGTTTAGCGGAAACAAATAACTCTACGGTATTGCATTCGTCTACTGCCGCTCTTATTTCTTCTGTATTGACGGTTACTCCGTAAAATGCTTGATCCAATACGATTTTTAGCTGAAGTAATTGTTCGTTATTAAGATAGGGCAACATCTTCTGCTGAATCTCGCAAATCAGTTGTTCTTTCATCGCCATTTCTCCTTTCAGTAATAAGAGAACGACGAGCAGCGGCAGTTCTTTTACTAATTCTCTCACCGCTGTTGAGAGATTTTTTACATCAAAACCACTTATTATGCATTTTTTCTAAAAACTCTTTAGTAATAGGTAGTCCAGAACTTTCTCCAATAACAGCATCCACACCGTAATAAGGGCATATAGCTGTACCTATACCATAATCATCTGCATACCTAGTAATTTCAATGGGAGAAAAAATTTTTAAACAGTGGTAACAGCCACATATACTGTCATGTAAAAGATACGGCTTATTTTGAAATGCATATTTATGGGCATTTGAAAGATCTAGTTCACTATTTTCTGATTTCACTTCAAACTCCTTTTATGTCACGTAAGATTAACGATAATTTAGCGGCTTAGAGCTGGATGTCAGAGACATCCAGCTCGCCGGACATCAATCGAGGAAGAAGGGTATCTCGCAGTGATGACAGATAAATATTTTCCTTTTGATTTTCAAGAATCACCGAAAATAAAGGAGAAACTGTTTTATCAAATTTTCTCATAGAAGCAACCGTTGGAATCATCACCTGGATTTTTCCAAACTGTGCCTTATTAAGATTTACAATAGTGCTACCGCCTTGTCCCAATTTATTTATAACTTCTGAAAGCGTTCGCATCAACAGATATATGTAATACGGGGAATAATCATCTTTGGGGATTATAGAGTTTATCTGCTGGTTTGTCTGACTTTCGGATGCCACAAGCGAGACAAGACCTGCTGTACCAATACAGCTAACGCAAATGGAATTTTTAGGCAAAGTCTTTTTGGGTTGAGAATTTGCTCCATACATTGACAGGTATCGTTCTGTTGTCATGACATAAATTTTTCCGTGCATATCAGGAATCGTAATAAACGGAATTTCTGATCCATAATACTCGGAGATCTTCGTTGATGGCGTTTTACCACATACAATTTCTTTTGCAAGATCGTCAACGGTACCAATAATCCAATCGGAAGGCATTATTCCATCATATGGATCAAAATCAACAAAACATGACTTGTATAGAGCCTGTGCTTGTTGCTGTAAATTATCGTTTATGTTTTTCTTTACATTTATTGTTTCATCAATAGATCTCAAAAACTTACCTATTCTCTTTTGTTTTTCTAAATCAGGCAAATCTATTGCAAGTTCTTCAATATCTGAAGGTCTAATTGCAGGATACGTTGAAGTACTTTGTTCTGCAATATTTTGTAAATACTCTATAACTTGCGCTTGTGTAAGAAAATAATAAATAAAATAGGGATCAGCTATATTTTCATTCACAGTAATTACAGCAAATCCTGTTGAAACCAGAAAATTTTCTTTTTCTGATTGAATGATTCCATAATGTTGTTGATTTGGTCTTACCATTGAATACAGAATGTCATTTTTACTCACTTTGCGTTTTGCCCGACTTGGTATTTTTTCCCATTCCGTATTATATCTCTTTACTTCATTAATTTGACCTTTATTAATATTTTGAGTATCAAGGTAATAAATTACTGACCACTTTTCCTTAACAGAATATGTTCTTTTATTTATTTCACAAACATCTTTTAATCGCAAAATATTATCTCCTTATTTTTTATACTACAGTCTATTCATGAAAATCATATATCATATCCAATCGCTCCTAATTGTTTCTTAATCTCTTCCTCTAATCTATGGGATTCTTTAAATAGTCCAGACAATTCTGTCGTAAGACGCGCCATTTTTTCTTCAAACGGTTCTGTATCTTCTTCCAGCTCTTTAATGCCTACATACCGTCCAGGCGTCAAAATATAATCTTGCTTCGCAATATCCTCCGTCGTTACGACAGCACAAAATCCCTTTTCATCCTCCAACGTACCGTCGACAAAGGCATGATACGTATTGGCAATCTTTTTGATATCCTTGGCATCATCCAATTCCCGAAGTTTTCTCGTAACTAAGCTCCCCATATCTCTGGCATCGATAAACAGGGTTTTTCCTTTTTGTTTCTTGTTTTTAGATAGAAACCATAAAGATACGGGAATCTGCGTCGTATAAAACAGCTGTCCCGGCATGGCGACTATACAATCTACTAAGTCGTCTTCAATGATCCGTTTCCGGATTTCTCCTTCGCCGCCAGATTGAGAGGATAACGAGCCGTTTGCCAATACCATACCGATACGGCCGTTAGGCGCTAAATGCCAAATCATGTGCTGAAGCCAGGCAAAGTTAGCGTTTCCTGCCGGCGGCACGCCGTATTTCCAGCGAACGTCGTCACGCAACTTATCAACGCCCCAATCGGAAAGATTAAAGGGAGGATTTGCCATTATAAAATCCGCTTTTAACTGCGGGTGGCAGTCGTTAAAAAACGTATCTGCACTAAATCTTCCTAAATCCGCTTCGATGCCGCGAATAGCTAAATTCATCTGCGCCATTTTCCATGTCGTCGGATTGGAATCCTGTCCGTAGACAGATATTTTATTAATATTCCCGCCATGGTTTTCGATAAATTTTGCCGATTGGACAAACATGCCGCCCGAACCACAGCAAGGATCGTACACGCGTCCATTGAACGGCTGTAATACTTCAACCAACGTTTTTACCACGCAAGCGGGGGTATAAAATTCCCCTGCCAATTTGCCTTCTTGCTCTGCAAACTTTGCTAAGCAATATTCATACGTTCTGCCTAAAATATCTTTTTCACTTCCAGAATCTACCATTTTTACATTGGAAAATAAATCTACTACATCGCCCAGACGCCGTTTATCCAATTCAGGACGGGCAAAATTCTTAGGCAATATACCTTTTAACTTCTTATTCTCTTTTTCTATGCTTTTCATAGCTTCGTCTATAACGACGCCGATTGTTTCCTTGTGGGCTGCCGCAGAAATGACGTTCCAACGAGCGTTTTCAGGAACAAAGAAGATATTTTCCGAAATATATTCATCCCTGTCTTCTTCGAATCCCGCACCTTCTTCGACCAATTCATTATATTTTTTCTCAAAACAATCAGAAATGTATTTCAAAAAAATAAGTCCTAATACGACAGATTTATATTCCGACGCGTCAATATTACCGCGCAGTACACAAGCTGCATTCCAAATTTTTTCTTCAAATCCAATATTTACGCTATTTTTATTAGCCATAGTCATTCCTCTTTCATTTCAAATTATACATTCTGGTAATCCATGATACTTATAGTATACACATTATTCCTTTTTAATGCATTAGTTTCTCGCATAACACATATATCTATACAAATATTCTTACATTTTCTATAATAAAATCAACGATTGTAAAGGACGGAGCTATCTATGAAAGAAAAATATTATTACATCGGCGAGGTGTCGTCTCTGCTCGATATTTCTACGCAGACCTTGCGGTATTACGACAAAATAGGCCTGGTCCGGCCGGCGAAGGTCAACGAGCAAAACGGCTATCGCCAGTATACGTATGACCAAATTCATTATATCGAGCGCATCAAGTACCTGCAAAAGCTGGGGCTACCCCTGACGGAAATCCGCACGGCCTTGGACGGCGGCGGCACGGAGCGCCTGACAGCGTTGCTGACGCGGCATAAGGAAGAGCTGCAGCGGAAGATCGAGACGCTACAGGACACGGTCGATACGATAGATTGGTACGTATCGTATTACAACTATCTGAAGGAAAATGCTTTTCCCGATATTCCCTTCAAAAAGACCTTTGAAACTCGCTATGTTCTCGCTGCGCCGATTTATCCGGGAGAACCCATATACGGCGCGGCGGGCTACAGGCTGACGGAGGCACAGAGCAAGACACCCTTCAATCAGCTTCCCATGCTCCGCCAAAACGGCTACATCCTGGACTTCCATCGGCTGCTGCAGAACGAAATATCCGCCTTGTATTACTTCATGTACATCAAAGAAAAGCCGTCCTTTTCCCATCCCTATATCCGTGAAATACCAAGCGGGGACTATTTCTGCTTCCGCGTAAAGCTTTTGTCGGAAACTTGCAGCAACACTTGATTCAAAACGTATTTTGAAGGCAGCCCGTCTTCCCATCTGGTCGTCGCCGACGAATATGAAGATAACTTTTATGAATTTCAGCATTGTACCTACGAGGTACAGGTGCGCATCGCGCCATAAGCAACCAGCCCCGCCTATCCGACAGCATAGTCAGATAAGCGGGGCTGTTTCAATATAAATTAGGACTCAGGCTGCGCCGGCGGGATGCGTTCGATCGTAAAGCCGATGAAGCCAATGATAATGGAAATAATAGGCGTCAAATAGCACGAGAAGGCAAAGGGCGCATAGGACAAGGTCGCGACGCCCAGCGTCGCCGCCATGAAGGCGCCGCAGTTGCTCCACGGCACGAGGGGGCTGACGGTGCAGCCGGAATTGACGACGCAGCGGGACAGATTTTTCGGAGCCAGGCCCTTTTCGGCGTAGCGGTCCTTATACATGCTGCCCGTCACGATGACCGACAGGTACTGGCTTCCCATGAGCATTTCGGCGATGACGCCGGTCAGCACAGTCGCGCAAATGAGTCCGCCTACGCCCTTGGCGATGGTCAGAACCTTATCCAGCAGCAGGGGCAGCATACCCGACTTCTGGATGATGCCGCCGAAGCCCATGGCTACGAGAACCAGAGCGATGATAGAGCCCATGCTGACCATGCCGCCGCGGCTCAGCAGGCTGTCGATGACTTCCGAGCCGGAGTGGGATTCGTAGCCGGAAAAGGCCACGCTGATGACGTCGGACAGACTGGCGCCTTGTATGCCCATAGCCAGCAGGGCAGCAATAAAGGCGCTGATGAACAGGCCGGGAATAGCCGGCATTTTCTTGATCACCGATACGATGACGACGAGAGGCGGAATGAGCATGATGGGATTGATGACGAAGATACGGGACAATCCGTTCAAAATCGCGTCGATGCCTTCGTTGTCAATGCTTGCGCCGCCGTATTGAAAGCCCAGGACGGCATAGAGGACCAAGGTGATGATAAAGCTGGGTACGAGAGGATAGACGACGTGCTTGATGTGCTCGAAGAGCTGGGCCCCGCTGATAGCCGCGCCGAGGTTGGTCGTATCGGACAGGGGCGACATCTTATCGCCGAAATAGGCCCCGGCAACGACGGTACCGGCGACCATTTCCAAGGGGATATTCATGGCCTGACCGATGCCGACTAGGGCAATGCCGACGGTACCGGCGGTGCTCCACGAGCTTCCCGTGGCAAAGGCTACGATAGACGTGAGGACGTAGGACATAGCCAGAAATACTGTAGGCGAAATGATGAGCAGTCCGTAGTAAATCATCGTCGGTACGACGCCCGATATAATCCAAGTGCCGATCAAGATACCGACGATGAGCAGGATGACCAAAGCCTGCAGGCCGTCGGACATGGTTTCGAGCATAAATTTTTCAATATCGTCCCATTTGTACCCGGCCTTTAAGGCTACGAGACAGGCAATGGCCGTCGAAAAGACCAAGGGGATATGGGGGCCTGCGCCCAGAAAATTCAGCGCGATGACTAAGCTGATAATCAGTGTGATGATGGGAATGAGGGCCAAGCCGACGGTCATATTTCGATACGTTGACATAATGATTCCTCCTCGCCGCCTTATTCGTCAAAGACGCTCAGCGCCTGGGTAAAGTCGGCAATCAAGTCCTGGGCGTCTTCCAGGCCGACGGACACGCGCATCAAGCCGTCTGTAATGCCCATTTTCAGGCGTATGTCCCTGGGAACGGACGCATGGGACGACAAGATGGGGTAGGACAGGGTCGTCGCGTAGCCGCCCAAGGTCATGGCGTATTTGGCGATGTGCAGGCGGCGCATGAAGGCGTTGATTTTTTCCCGGTCTTCGGGCATTTCAAAGCTGAGCATGGCACCATATCCCTTGGCAAACAAACGCTTGGCAATATCATGCTGGGGATGGGTCGGCAGGCTGGGATGGTTGACCTTCAGCACGCGGGGATGCTCGTCGAGGGCTTTCGCCAGGGCTTCGGCGTTTTTCAGCTGCCGTTCCATGCGCAGGTCGAGAGTCCGCAGGCTCCGTTCACATAAATAGGACGAAAATGGATCGAGAGTGCATCCCAGGAGGGCTTGCAGCTTGCAGGCCTTGTCGATAATATCCTTCGACGCCGTGGTCGAGCCGCCGACGATGTCGCTGTGGCCGTTCATGAATTTGGTCAGGCTGTTGATCGTCACGTCTGCGCCGAAGTCGATGGGCTTGATGACCGTCGACGTCGTGAACGTATTGTCTACGACGAGCTTAGCACCGCAGTCGTGGGCGATGCGGGCCACGGCCTCTACGTCTACGACGGCCATGGTCGGATTGGAAATGACTTCCGTATAAATGATTTTCGTATTCGCCTGCACGGCCTTTCGGACGGCGTCTACATCCGTGAAGTCGACGCACGTCGATTCGATGCCGTAGCGCTTGATGACGTCCAGAATTTCCAGCGTTTCGCCGTACAAATTGCTGTTAGCCAAGATGTGGTCGCCGGCGTCGGCCAGGGACAGGAGCGTCGTCGTAATCGCTCCCATGCCGGAGCTGCAGATCATAGACGCTTCGCCGCCTTCCAGATAGCTGACCAGTTCGGCCAAGGCATTGCGGTTCGGGTTCCTGATGCGGTTATATGTGTAGCCTTTGACAGCGTAGTATTCGTTTAATTCGTCCAAGTCGGCTCCGCCGCGGAAAGCCGTCGTCAAGTAAATGGGCAGTACTTCCGGCGTGCTCAGCGTCCCTTTTACTTCCGCTCCCTGCATGATAATTTCCGTGCCTCTGTTCATGTTTCGTTCCATGTCAATTCCTCCTGACAACTAGATGGTATACACCTGTAATGACTGCATTCTTTGCTATGACCGTATCATACCATTGAAGCGGAGCATAATGTCAATATATTTCGGCAAAAAAATATAGGAAAATGTAATGCCGTCTATGCTAAAAGGACAACGGAGTCGGACAAAGGGAAAGAAACTGTTTCTCTTCCATGTACATGAGAAAAGAGATGTACCGAAGATTATACTGGACAATAAGCTTTTCAGCGCAGAAGATAAAAACACCTGACAATTGACTCGTCAGGTGTTTCCCATAGCATATGTAATTATCCCTGCGTCGCGGCGCTGCGTTTCTGCATGTCGCGGCGTTTTTTGAAGAACGGCAGGGCTACTTCCGGGAAGATGGCGTAGCCTAAGACGTCTTCCGGCGCGGCGTCGGGGAAACCTTCGTCGGCCAAGGCCTGCTTGGCTTTTTCCAATTCTGGTTCTAAATCGTCAGCCGGACGATGCGTAATAACCGGTTCGTCGCCGATGCACATCTTGCGGAATTCTTCCGTGATTTCACCGGGAACGCGGCCGTACTTGCCGCGGACGATGTCCCGCACTTCGTTGGTCACGATTTTATAGCGGCCGTACAGGACGTTGAGCGCGGCGGCCGAGCCGGTAATCTGGCTCGTCGGCGTAACGAGGGGCGGATAGCCCAAATCGCGGCGCACGTTCGGCATTTCCGCCAGCACTTCGTCAAAGCGGTCTTCTGCGCCCTGCCCTTTCAGCTGGTTGTACAGGTTCGTCAGCATGCCGCCGGGAATCTGGTACTTGCGGACAGCCGGATTGATCTGGCTGGGCATAGTCAGGTTGAATTCGTCAGCCAGCTCCTTGCGGACTTGTTTGAAGTGCTCCGTCAAGGGCCAGAGCCGTTCGACGTCGATGCCCGTATCGTAAATCGTGTTCTGCAGGGACATGACGACCGATTCTGTCGGCGGCTGGCTCGTCACTTCGCCAAAGGGCGACAAGGCCGTGTCGATAATATCTACGCCGGCTTCGATAGCCTTCATGTAGGTCATTTCGCCGAAGCCGCAGGTGCAGTGCGTGTGCAGCTCGATCGGTATGGACAAGTGCTTTTTCAGCATGCGCACGAGATTGTACGCGTCATAGGGGGACAACAGCCCCGACATGTCCTTGATGCACAGGGAGTCGACGCCCATGCGCTGCAGCTCCAGAGCGCCTTTTGTAAAGGATTCCATCGTGTGAATCGGGCTGATCGTGTATACGATAGCGCCCTGGACGTGGACGGACTTCGTATCCTTTGCCGCCCGGATGGCCGATTCCATGTTGCGGGAATCGTTGAGAGCGTCGAAGACGCGGATGATGTCGATGCCGTTGTCTACGGCTCTGTTGACGAATTCATACACGACGTCGTCGGCGTAATGGCGGTATCCTAAGATGTTTTGGCCGCGGAGCAGCATTTGCAGGGGCGTTTTTTTGACGTATTTTTTAATCGTCCGCAGCCGTTCCCACGGGTCTTCGTCCAAAAAGCGCATGCACGTGTCGAAGGTCGCGCCGCCCCAGCATTCCAAAGCGCCGTACCCTACTTCGTCCATCGCTTCCAATACGGGCTGCATCTGGCTCAGGCGCATGCGCGTCGCCGCGATGGACTGATGACCGTCCCGCAGTACCGTTTCCGTTATTTTTACTCTAGCCATATCACTATCCTCCGTTTAGTAATCTCTATGTACTATCGGCTTGTTTCAAGCCTGTGCGTATGCAGCTTAGCATATAATTATAATTGCAATTACTTTTTATTATACCATATTTTACCAAGAAAATCAGAAAAATTTCTTCAGCGGCAATCTAAAAAAATCATTCTCCTGCCAGTATACGGCTGTATTTATTCTCATAATGTGGTACACTTATACTATACAATCATGGCGTCGACAGGGGTGTTATTCCAACTGCCATTATCCATATTCACCGCGAAAGGGGTTTTATTATGACAACATGCGCACGTATCATTACCGCCTATTTCAGCCCGACGAACACGACGAAAACCGTCTGCGAAACCATTGCCCAGGAGCTGAGCCGCACGCTGGGCATTCCCCACGAAAGCCGCAGCTTCACCCTGCCGGGCGAACGAACGGAACCACTTGTATTTCCTGAAGGCTCATTGGTCATCCTAGGCATGCCGGTCTACGCCGGCCGCGTGCCCAACTTCATGCTGAAATACCTGGCGCAGACAGAAGGAAACGGCTCCATGGGCGTTCCCATCGTCGTATACGGCAACCGCAACTACGACGACGCCCTCATCGAGCTCCGCGATATCATGGAAAAAGCTCACATTCACACCGTCGCCGGCGGCGCGTTCATCGGCGAGCATTCCTTCTCCCGCACTCTCGGCCAGGGCCGTCCCGACAGCCAGGACCTCAACAAGGCCCGCAGCTTCGCCCAGGTCGTAGCCAGCACGATTTCCAACGACAGATACCGCACTCCCGTGCCAGTCAAGGGCAACGTCCCCTATCGGCCGTACATGGTGCCGCAGAAAGCCGACGGCTCCCATAAGACCATCACCAAGGTCTTCCCGAAGATCAGCGACGCCTGCACCAACTGCGGCGTCTGCGTCAGCGTCTGTCCCCTCGGTTCCATTGCGCCGGACTGCCATACGTATACGACGTTCTGCGTCAAATGCTGCGCCTGCGTCAAGGCATGTCCCGCCGGCGCGCGCTACTACGACGACGAAACGTATTTGTTCCATAAGAAACAATTGGAAGAAACGTACGCCCGCCGTGCTGAGCCGGAAACGTTTATCTAACAGTATCTCTGCAGCAGCGTAAAAATACCGATATGCAAGGCTTGCCTGCCCATTGCATATCGGTATTTTTTATGCCCAGGTCTCTCGACTTCACAGGTTATCCTTGATCCTGCCGGCGTCCGCCTCGATATATATCTTCCGCCTGCCGGCAGAAACAGCTGCGATGCCTGCCGGCAAGACGGCTGATTCCTTCCATTGTACGGAAAAGGAATAGCGGTTCCGCACTTTTTTGACGGTAGTATTTTTATATCCCCGCACGCGCGACGTATCACGGCGATTATATTCTACGATGACCTCGCCCACATCTCCCAGGCAGTCCAGGACGGCGAACAGCTGGCGGCAATACCGCCGCGTGTCGACCATTTCGCCCATAGCCGGCGCATAGGCCCCGGCCAGTACCTGGGCCGGATCGTCCAAGTCTTCCGTCGCCTGCAAGCCCGTGCGGATACACTGAATGCCCGTTTCGACAAAGGCCTGCTTCATATAGGCAGCCCGCACGACGCCTTCATGTACCGAAAGAGGCGTATATTCTCCCTTCCGATACATGTCGGCCAGCTCCGTATCGGCAATGACGACGACAGGATAGATGCGGGCTATATCGGGCTGTAAGCGGCAAATCGCCGCCGTCGTGTCCTGCAGGCTGTTCCAATCTTCTCCGGGAAGGCCCGGCATGAGCTGATGGCCGACAGTAAATCCGTGCTCCCGCAGCAGCGCCGTCGCCGTTACGACGTCCTGCGCCGTATGCCCCCGCTTAGCCTTGGCCAATACGACGTCATCCATAGATTGAACGCCTAATTCGACAGTCGACAGACCGTACCGTTTTAAACGACTCAATATTTCTTCGTCAATGCAGTCGGGCCGCGTCGAGCAGCGAATCGCCTGTATACGGCCCTGCTGCAGCGCTTCATGAGCCGGAGTCAACAGTTCCTCCTGCAAGGCCATCGGAATAGCCGTAAAGCTGCCGCCGTAAAAGGCGACCTCCCAATGCCGTTCTTCAGCCGCGCTTGTCACGTATTCTTTGATCGTCCGGGCCACGGCATTGCCGTCGGGCACGCCGCGCCGCCCTGTAATGCGCCACTGGTTGCAGAATACGCAGCGGTACGGACAGCCGATATGAGGAATAAAGATAGGAATAATCGATGTTTTCACCATAATACCTCAAATAAAAAAAGGATGGGCTAAGCCGCATCCTTTTATATTGCATGTAATCGTTTCAGAGCTTCGTGAGCGGCATGCTGTTCCGCATCCTTTTTGGTCTTGCCGGAGCCTTCGCCGAGAACCTTGCCGGCTACGATGACCTCCATGTAAAAGGTCTTGTCGTGGTCGGGGCCTTCTTCCCGGCACAGGGCGTATGTGATTTTCTGCTCGCCGTCGCGCTGGACGAATTCCTGGAACAGCGTCTTGTAATCTTTTCCGTAATCGCCGCTGGCAACGAGGGATAAATAATCTTTTAACTGATGCAGAATAAATTTGCGCGCTTCTTCATAAGACGAATCAATGTAAATCGCACCGACGACGGCTTCAAACGCGTCTGCCAGTATGCTGGCCCGCTTGCGGCCGCCTGACGCCAATTCTCCTTTTCCCAGAAGAATGTAGTCCCCCATGTTGAAGGTAGCGCATACGGCAGCCAGCGGCGCTTCGCTGACGACGCTGGCCCGCGCTTTCGATAATTCGCCTTCCGGCATGTGGGGATATTGCAGGAAAAGATATTCGCCGACTACCAAGTCGAGAATCGCATCTCCCAAAAATTCCAGCCGTTCATTGTAATAACCGTGTTTTGCCTTATTTTCATTGGCATAGGATGAGTGTGTCAGAGCCTGGTCCAAAATCAACAGATTATGAAAAGAGGAAAGTCCTAAAACGTCAATGAATTTTTCTAACTGCTTTTTTCTACCTGTATCCATTCACATGATCTTCTCTAATCTATTTTGTATTCCGCTTGCCAACGCTTAGTCGACGTATTTTCTAAACAGCAGCGTCGCGTTGTGGCCGCCGAACCCGAAGGAGTTGGAAATCGCTACGTTGACATCGGCGTCTACGGCTTCGTTCGGCACGTAATTCAAGCCGAATTCTTTCAGTTCGTCGTCGACTTCCGCCAAGTTAATCGTCGGATGTACCTTGCCCGTTTCAATCGTCAAAGCGCAGACGATGGCTTCGACGGCGCCGGCTGCGCCGAGGAGATGACCCGTCATGGACTTCGTCGAGCTCATGAGGAGGGCTTTGGCATGATCGCCGAATACGCGGGAAACGGCTTTCGTTTCGTTCAAGTCGTTCAAATGTGTCGACGTGCCGTGAGCGTTGACGTAGTCGACGTCGTTCGGCAGGAGACCGGCGTCCTTAATAGCCAATTCTATGCACTTGGACTGCTGGATACCGTCCGGGCCGGGAGCCGTAATGTGATATGCGTCGGCGTTGCTGCCATAGCCGCTGATTTCGCAGTAAATGTGGGCGCCGCGCTTCTTAGCATGTTCTAATTCTTCCAGTACGACAATGCCTGCGCCTTCACCCATGACGAAGCCGTCGCGGTCTTTGTCAAAGGGACGGGATGCATGAGCCGGATCGTCGTTGCGCGTGCTCAGAGCCTTCATAGCGGCAAAGCCCGCTACGGCGCCGGGAGATACGGCAGCTTCCGTACCGCCGGCTACGGCTGCGTCCAGTTCACCGCGCTGAATCATGCGGAAGGCGTCGCCGATGGAGTTAGCGCCTGTCGCGCAAGCCGTTACGACGCTGGCGCAGTGGCCCTTCAGGCCGAAGGTAATGGAAACCTGGCCGGACGCCATGTTGGCGATCATCTTCGGTACGACAAAGGGATTGACGCGGGACGGTCCCTTGGCAAACAAGCCCTTATACAGGTTGTGGAGAGTTTCCATGCCGCCGATGCCCGTGCCGACGATCGTACCGATGCGGTCGCGGTCTTCTTCATCCAAATTCATCTTAGAATCTTCGAGAGCCAATTTGGCGGCCGCTACGGCGTACTGCGTAGACGGGTCCATGTGGCGGGCTTCCTTCTTATCAATGCCGAAGGCAGCAGGATCAAAATCTTTGACTTCGCCGGCAATGCGCGCGCCGTATTCAGTCGCGTCAAAATGAGTGATAGGACCGATTCCATTTTTGCCGCTGAGCAGCGCGTTCCAAAATTCATCCTTACCCATGCCTACGGGGGAAATGACGCCGACGCCTGTAATCACTACACGTTTTTCCAATATTTTCACCTCATCATCAAAAATCAAACCGTGAATCAATCGGGAATTTCATCCATTTCACGTTTAAGATATGCAAATATGTCTTTTACCGGCAGAATGTCATGGATTTCCTGCATTCTCCTGCCGGAGAACACCAAGCCCGTTTCGACGTCGCCCTGCTGCGCTCTCGTGAGGGCGCGGATAATGCAGTACTTATGGCTGCATTTTTTCAGGCACTGATCGCAGTGATCCGGCGCCGGCGCCGTACCGAGAAGAATTCGTTCGGAAAAGGGCGTCCGGATTGCCTGCCCCGGAAGGCCGACTGGACTATGCACCAATATAAAATCTTCAGGGCTGTTGGCCCGCAGATATACCTTTTTCAATTCGTCAGCGCCGTTGGATTCCACGCTGGCGGCAAACCGGCTTCCCATCTGAACGCCGTCGGCGCCCAAACGCAGCATTTCGGCAATGTCTTCACCGTGAAGAACGCCGCCTGCGCCGATGACGGGAATGTCGACAGCTTTCCGCACTTCCGGCACGATGAGCCGGCTCGAGCGGTTGGTTCCCAGATGCCCGCCTGCTTCTGCCCCCTCTACGACGACGGCAGCAGCACCCAGGGTTTGGGATATTTTAGCTAGTTTAGCAGAAGACACGATGGGCACAATAGGCGTGCCGCTGTCTTTTCCCCAGGCGAACATATCCCGGGAAAAGCCTGCTCCTGCTACAACCAGGTCTATTCCTTCTTCAATTGCAGTGGTCACGATGCCTTTGAATTCGCGGGCCGCGACCATTACGTTTATGCCTATGATTCCAGTTGGAGCCAGTTTTCTGGCTAAGCGTATTTCATACCTTAATTCATCAAAGGGCATGCCAGAAGCCGCAATAAGGCCAATACCGCCTTCGTTGGCTACTGCTGCGGCCAATCGGGCCGTGGACAATCGAATTGCCATGCCGCCCTGGACGATTGGCACCTTTGCTACGAGCTTACCTATTCTTAATTCTGGCAGCTTCACTCTGTTTTCCTCCAATCAAGACACCGTCAGGGGAAGCGCCATGGCTTCCCCATCCGGCCCTATTGCGTACTTACGCTTTCTTTTCCTTTTCGATGTAATCAACTGTATCTTTGACAGTTTTGATTTTTTCCGCAACATCATCAGGGATTTCGATGTTGAATTCTTCTTCGAAAGCCATGATCAATTCAACGATATCCAAGGAATCAGCGCCCAAATCATCGATGTAAGCAGCGTCCATTTTGACTTCTTTTTCGTCAACGCCGAGCTGTTCAACAACGATGCTCTTTACTTTTTCAAAAGTAGCTTCTTCGCTCATTTCCAATTCACCCCCTTTCAGTGGAATATATGTCTTACATTACCATGCCGCCGTCTACGTTTAAGACCTGGCCGGTAATATAGCTTGCGTTGTCAGAGGCGAGGAACACGACGGCCTTCGCCACTTCTTCCGGCTGGGCGACGCGGCCCAGGGGAATCGATTTGAGCATGTCTTCTTTTACGGCGTCGCTCAATACCGCCGTCATGTCCGTATCGATGCAGCCCGGAGCTACGGCGTTGACGCGGATGCCCCGCGAAGCCAGTTCCTTGGCTACGGATTTCGTAAAGCCGATCATGCCGGCTTTCGCCGCTGCGTAGTTTGCCTGGCCGGCGTTACCGGTCTGCCCGACGACGGACGTAATATTGATGATCGCGCCGCTGCGCTGCTTCATCATCAGCTTCGTTACAGCCTTCGTGCAGTGGAATACACCCGTCAGGTTCGTATCCAGCACGGTCTGCCAATCGCCTTCCTTCATGCGCATGAGGAGACCGTCGCGGGTAATGCCGGCGTTGTTGACCAGAATATCAACAGAGCCGAACTGTTCTTTTACGGCATTTATCATATCGGAAACGGCTGCGTCGTCGGCGACGTCGCACTGCATTGCGACGGCTTCGCCGCCTTGTTCTTTGATGAGGGACAGCGTTTCTTCAGCCGCCGCTGCATTGCCGGCGTATATAACGGCTACCTTCGCGCCTTCCGCCGCAAGGGCGACGGCAATGGCCCGGCCGATACCGCGGGAACCGCCCGTAACGACGGCAGTTTTATCTGTTAAGAGCATTTTATCTAACCCCCTGGAAAAATTCAAGTGTTTTCTGTAAGGAAGGTATATCTTCTACGTTTTCGCTGTGAATTGCCCGGTCGATCTTACGGTTAAAGCCGCAGAGCGTTTTGCCGGGGCCGACTTCTACGAAGGCTTCGGCGCCGAAGGCCTGCATGGTCTTCGTGCAGTCGATCCAGAGCACGGGGCTGGCCGCCTGCTTGACCAGGGAAGCCTTAATATCAGCCGCAGCCGTTTCAATCTGGCCGTTTACGTTGGCGACGACAGGAATCTTAGCGTCGGAAATCGTAATCGTGTCGAGCACTTCTGCCAGGCGTTTCGCCGCCGGTTCCATGAGCGTGCTGTGGAAGGGAGCGCTGACGTGGAGGAGGACTGCCCGCTTTGCGCCGGCCGCCTTCAATTCATCTACGGCCGTTTCAACGGCTTTCGTGCTGCCGGCAATGACGATCTGGCCGGGGCAGTTGAAGTTAACGGCCTGTACGACGCCGCCCTGCCCGGAAATATGGGCGCAGATGTCCTTAATCTTATCTTCGGCCAAGCCCATGATAGCTGCCATGCTTCCTTCTCCCAGAGGCACGGCTTCCTGCATGAACTGGCCGCGGAGCCGTACGGTCCGCACGGCGTCGGCAAAGGAAAGTGCGCCGGCCGCTACGAGAGCCGAATATTCGCCCAAGCTGTGGCCTGCGGCAATGTCAGGCGTCACGCCTTCCTGTTCCAATACGCGGCAGCAGGCCGTGCTGGCCGTCAAGATCGCCGGCTGCGTATTATAGGTCTTCATCAATTCTTCATCAGGGCCTTCAAAGCACAGCTTCGTCAAAGAAAATCCCAGCGCGTCGTCTGCTTCTTCGAAAAGCTCCCGCACGACGGCATACGATTCGTATAAATCCTTGACCATGCCGACTTTCTGCGCACCCTGTCCGGGGAATACAAATGCTTTTTTCATACTATTCACCTCGTCGTCCTTATTTCGCATACCATTTCATTGCCAATCCGGCCCACGTAAGCCCGGCACCGAACCCGGCCAGCACGACGATATCGCCGTGTTTCATGCGTCCCTGGCGGTTCGCTTCGTCAAGGGCGATGGGAATGGATGCTCCTGACGTATTGGCATACTTATCTATGTTGACAAACACCTTTTCCATCGGCAGGTGAAGCCGTTTAGCCGCCGATGTAATGATGCGGATATTGGCCTGATGAGGCACGAGAAGGTCGATGTCTTCATGAGACAAGCCAGCCCGTTCCAAGGCCTTTTCCGCCGTCTTGCCCATAACCTTAACGGCAAATTTATACACTTCCTTGCCGTCCATCTTAATATAGGTCAGGTGCTTTTCCCGCGCTTCGTCCGTCGGTAGGATAGCAACGCCGCTGGACGGTATATTCAGGTACTGGCCGCCGTTGCCGTCGGCTCCCATGTCGGCACCTAAAATGCCGTAGCCTTGTTCTACAGGCCCTAATACGGCCGCGCCGGCCCCATCGCCGAACAATACGCAGGTGTTGCGGTCTGTCATATCCATAAAGCGGCTGAGGATTTCCGCGCCGATGACCAGGACGTACTTGCACATGCCGCTTTCAATATACTGGGACGCCGTAATCGCTCCGTAGGCAAAGCCCGAGCAGGCGGCGTACAGATCGAAAACGGCGGCGTTGACGGCGCCGAGGTTCTTCTGCACGATGCAGGCCGTCGACGGAATCGTCATGTCCGGCGTCAGCGTGCAGACGATAATCATATCCAGCTGTTCCGCCGTAATGCCGGCCATTTCCATGGCCTGTCTGGCGGCGATAGTACACATATCGGACGTGTTGACGCCTTCCGGCGCAAAGTGCCGTTCGCGGATACCCGTCCGCTCCCGAATCCATTCGTCTGACGTGTCTACGATTTTTTCTAAATCGGCATTCGTCACGACTCTATCGGGAACGTAATGGCCTGTTCCCAATATGCCGGCCGGATTAGTTTTCACTATCATACTGTTCTACCTCTTCTTCCTCTATACTTTTGCGAATATGGCCTACTACGTCCTGTTGCGCCAGTTCTCCCGCTACGCGGATGGCGTTTTTAATCGCCTTGGCTTTAGAGCTTCCATGGCAGATAATAAAGCTTCCGTCTACGCCGAGAAGAGGCGCGCCGCCGTACTCTGTAAAATCAAGACGTTTTTTTAAGGTTCGGAGAGCCGGATATACGGCCAGGGCTCCTAATTTAGCAATAAATCCGCTGCTCTTGATCGTATCCTTTACCAAGCGGATGATAAACATGGCCATTCCTTCGCCAAATTTCAAAATGACGTTGCCCACGAAGCCGTCGCAGACGACGACGTCGACGGTCCCTTTCGGAATATCACGGCCTTCTACGTTGCCGTAAAAGGAAATGGTCTTCATTTTTTCCAGCAGCGGATACGTCGCCTGGGCCAGCTCGTTCCCCTTCGACGCTTCCTCGCCGATATTCAGCAGGCCGACGGCAGGCTTGTCTACGCCTAGGATGTATTTCGCATAGTGCGAGCCCATAATGGCTCCTTCCACCAAATGCTTCGGCTTGCTGTTGGCGTTCGCGCCCGAATCAAGAAGGACCGTAATGCCCTTCTTCGAAGGAATCGGCGTCGCAATGCAGGGCCGTTCAATGCCCTTAATGCGGCCCAATCCCAGGAGAGCTGCCGTAACGGCGGCTCCCGTACTGCCGGGAGCTACGACGGCGTCACAGGCGCCGTCTTTTACCAGCTGCGTTGCCACGACAATCGACGCGTCCTTCTTTTTGCGGATTGCCTGAGCCGGATGTTCTCCCATATCAATGACCTGGCTGGCGTGAACGATAGACAAATGCGAATTGTCCTTCGCGCCGTACCGGTTTAATACTTCTTCTATTTTATTAGTATCCCCTACTAAGACGACGTCCAGGCTATACGATTTGACAGCCTCAATCGCGCCCAGCACCACTTCTTCCGGTGCATAATCGCCGCCCATAGCGTCTACAGCTATTTTCATACTTACGCTCCATCATTCCAAAGATTCTATGATAAACTTTGTGCGAAATACTTCCTTCGCATTTTTTCGTATTTTCACCCATACATAGTATTTCTGATCGCGGCGGCGAATCACTTCTGCTACGGCGACGAGCTTGTCGCCTACGGTAACAGGCTGTTTGTATTTGATATTAGCTACGGCCGTAATGGCCACAGGCAGGTGCAGCACGGCCTGGGCCAGCGAATTGGCCTGAGCATACAAGCATTGGGAGCGCACGATATGCGCTTCATCGACCATATCTTCCGTCGCTGTCATAATGGAAATCGCGCTCTGTCCAACGGTGCATTCCACGAGTTCGCCTACAAAGCCTGCATTCTTCTGCCGGGGCTGGGCCGCTTCCGCCTTTTGCTTGATGCGGATGCGCATTTCCGGAATCCCCAACGCCATGCGGTCCAAGCGGATAGTAGCTACGCTGACGGAAAATTCCTCCGCCAGTTCTTCGTCGTTCACGAAGGGATCTTCTTCTATTCGCTTGCGCAGCAGGGCATGCCGCTTATCTCTTGCTATACGAACCATTTCATCACCTTTAAGCAATTTATGACCAAGTACTAATAGTACATACAACTAGAGATTATATAATGTTTCCTGAAGATTTGCAAGCAAAAACAAAAAGTATGCTTTCTCAGCATTCATATAATGGAACTGTCGAAAGCATACTCTTCACTCCTTTTTAGTATTTATCAAAATCCAATTCGTTCAAAACGTCGCGCAGTTTTTCCAATTCTTCCTTCGTCAGCGTAATGCCTTTCGTCATGGCCTGGTAGTCCGGGTCCCACGAACGAAGGTCGAATTTCGGCGCGCGGTTGTTCCAGCTGATATAGGTCAGCTCCTTGCGCCAGCCGTCTTTATTTTCCGACAACGTGCCGCATACGTCTTCAATGTTAAAATTCAATTGTGCCATTGTATACCCTCCTAAAGACAAAACTTCATGTCTCTGATTACTTTTGTTTACAAAAAAACAAACATCAGCTACTATAATAGCAAATTTAACGCATCTGTCAATTATTAGTATACAATGAGTTATTCCATATCACAATCGTTTTGCATAACTATTTCTCCGTTATGTCAGATTGATATACCGGAGCCGCCCTTAATGATGAGGCGTCCGCCGTTTAAACAGGCCGCCGTGGGCTTCGCTGATATCAAAAATAGATATGAAGGAATTGGGGTCGATCTTGCGGACGGCGTCCTTTACCTTCGTCATTTCCAGACGCGAAACGACGCAGTACAAAATCTTCGTCGTTTCCCTCTTGTAAGCCCCTTCGCCGTTAAGCAGCGTAACGGCGCGGCCCATGTCCTGGGTCATGCAGCGGGCCATTTCGTCGTACCGCGACGTCACGATGAGCAGCCCCTTCATTTCGTCGAGGCCGTTCGTCACGATATCGATCATCTTATAGGCGATAAAATAGGCTACCAAAGAGTACATGGCGCTGTCCCAGGAAAAGACGAAGCCCGAGCTGCCTAAAATGAACAGATTAAAAAACATGATGATTTCGCCTACGGAAAAGGGCGTTTTTTTGTCGGCAATGATCGCCAGTATTTCCGTACCGTCGAGGGAGCCGCCCCAGCGGATAATCAGGCCTACGCCGAGGCCGATGATAATGCCGCCGTAAATAGTCGACAAAAAAGGGTCCGTCGTCACCGGCGTATGGTGAATGAACTTGCTCCACCCGGACAGGCAGAGTACGGAAAATAGGGATTGTATCGTAAATACGACGCCGATTTTCTTATAGCCGATGATGAAAAAGGGAACGTTCAGCGCGACGATAAACACGCTGAAGCTGACGCCGGTCAGTTCGGCCGCCATCAGGGCCAGGCCGACGACGCCTCCGTCGATGACGTGATTGGGCACCAAAAAAATATCCAAGCCGACGGTGTATATAAAAGCGCCGAGGGCTAATCCAACGGCGCGGAATGCATATCCTGTCATATCATTCTATTCCCCCTTGCCTATGAATGTAACGGAGACCGATGATCCAGGCCACGAAATCGTCGACCGGTTCGGGCGGATACTGCAGCGACAGCGGCACGAAGCGCCGCCATCCTCGGCGGGGCGTATACTTGAAATACATAGCCCGGCCTTCGACAGTCGTATTTTTCTCGTCGACGAGAGAAAAGGTCACGGCAGGAGCCTGCCGCCGTATCCACTGCTCGGCTACGGGCTGCAGATGCTTGTGATTGGTTCCGTCGCCCATGACGATATGGGTAAAGCGATACTGCGCATAAGCCCCAGTCAGATAGGCTTCCAGTTCTCCCGTCGGGATAATTTTTTTCTCCGCCAGGCTCCCGTCGCCGCCCAGCACGGCGACGCCCGTCTTTTCCGAGCCCGGATCAATTGCAGCTATCATTCGAATCTCCTCGTACTCTTTGCTTATTGAATCGGCTCGACGATGATGTCGATGCCCAGAGGTCCTGCCGTATACGTGTCATTCAGCGTGACGGCCCGCAGGACAATGTGTTCGCCGCTGAGCCCCTTAATGCGGGAAATGGTATCGAACATTTCCGTCGCCGACAATGCGCCGACGTTGCCGCTCAGCGGGTCGGGCAGCACGCCCTTGGCCTTGGCCTGCAGGTTTACGTCATGCAGAAAACGCATAACCTGTAATTCCGGATTATGAGCCGTTTCGCTTTCGTTCAGCTCCGTTTCATATACGACGTCGCCTTTATGATAAATGAGGTTGTTGTCGTGCATATCAATATGAACCAGCGCCGGTTCGCCGACCATGATATTGCCCGCCGCGATAAGGCGAATCAGCTTTTTGCCGCCGGCTCCGCCCTGCTGCAGGGCGCTGATGGCCGCGTTGAATTCGTCGGGCGCAATGTATACCAAAACGGCGTTTTCATCGGTAATGCCCAAATACCGGCAAATCATGGCGTTGGTCTGCTGCATGGCCCGGCTCAATTCTTCCCGCGTCGTTTTGCCGTCCTGGCCGCTGCTGAGGACGACGCTGGACAAGACTTCTCCTACGCGGAACATGACGGTTCCCTCGCGGATATTGGTCATCGTTTCGTTGAGAATGCGGATGCGCTTGTCGAGCACTTCGATAGTGCTGACCATGCGTTCCTTCGTTTCTTCCAGTACGGCCAGGTCATGCTGCGCCGCATCCCGGTCCGCTACGGCCTTGTCTTTATCCTGCAGGGCTTTATCCATGGCGACCTGTATGACCGACAGCTGACGGGCTTTGTCGTCCCGAGCTGCCTGAGCCTGCTGCAAATCGAGCTGCGTCAGACGGATTTCCTCGTTTTTCCCGTCCAGCTGCTCCTGCTGCAGCTGCAGCAATTCTTCGTTGGAGGCGATGAGGCGGTTTTTTTCATCCAGCTCTTTTCCCAAATCGCCGGCCTGCTTCAGCAGCTGGTTTCGCTGTGTTTCCAGCGCTTCGTTCTGCATCCGGAGCTGCTGCATTCCAAACAAGGCGATGCGCACGTTCTCTGACAATATGGACATGACGCCCAGCGTGACGGCGGCGATGCTGATGCCGGTCAGGATCGTAACGAGAATAGACGTATATTTAGGCCGAAGGCCGAATAATTTAATTTTCCGCTTGCCGACGCGCGAACCGATTTTATCGCCTAAATAGGCGATAATACCGCCCATAATGGCCAGCACGAACAGCATAATCCATCCGTATTCCATACAGCACCTCCTTGTATAGTATTATCATATAACATTATACTCATTCTGTCATTCCCTATTTTTATAAGAAATGTCCATATAAAAAACGGGTTAGCAGCACGGCTGCCTAATCAGGAACCGAGCTGCTAACCGTTTATTTCGACTTGCGGTATACGAGAACCGCGCCGGTAATGCCGCAGATGATATCGGGAAGAAACGCGGCCAGATACGGCGGTATCCGTCCGCCGTTGCCAAGGGCGTTCCCCAGCGTCATGATCGTGTAGTAAATAAAGATGACGACGACGCTGATGCCGAAGCCTATAGACGAGCTGCCGCGCTGCTTCTGCATGCCCAACGGCGCGCCGACGATGGCGCATACCAGGCTGGCCAGGGGCAGGGCGAAGCGGTTGTACATTTCTACCTTCATCTTATTGGTATTGACGGCGTTTTCGTCGAGAATCTGAATCTGTTCTCTCAGTTCGCGTATCGTCATTTCATCGGGGTCTTTCTGAGACGCATTGATGCGGTCCGGCTTCTGCACGATAGGCAGGGCCTGATGATCGAAGGTCATCGTCCGTTCTACGCCGTCTCCGCCGGAAAGGTCGTAAATGATGCCGTCGTGCATGACCCATTTCGCGCCGTTCCAGTCGGCCCATTCGGCTTTTTCCACCCGCACAAGCGTATCGTTTTCAAATTCCTGCACCGTAAGGTCCGTCAGCATCTTCGTTTCCGAGTTATACTGGCGTGCATACATCAGGCTGGAAATATTGGCGCCTTTGACGTTTTTGAGGACGATGTGATCCTGCGTCGCCGGTGCGACGTTATGCTTGACTTCTTCGTTGATAATCGTGTTGTAGGCATTGTTGGCCCGGGGCACGACGTATTCGTTGAAAATGGTCGTGCCGATAGAAATGAAAAAGGCAACGACGAAAATAGGCATGGCCAGGCGGGCGAAGTTCTGACCGCCTGACCGCATGACGATGAGCTCGCTGGAGCTCGACAGCCGGCCAAAGGCCATCAGCGAGCCCAGGAGGACCGACATGGGGAAGGTCACGACGATGATCGACGGCATAGCCAGCACTAAAATGCGGAAGGCCGCCCAAGCCGACGCGCCGTACGTATTGATCAGGTTGGCAATACGGTACAGCGTCCCCGTCCCGATGAACACGGCCGTAAAGGCGCAGACGCCGAACAAAAACGGGCTGATAAATTCTTTTAATATATACTTATCTAATATTCGCATTCTGTCTCCCTGCCTGTTACATTCTGAAGTCGTCGCCTAAATAGAACTTCCTTGCCACCGGGTCGTTGGCAATCATTTCCGGATTGCCTTCCAAAAGAATGCGACCTTCGCTTAAAATATAGGCTTTATCTACGATGCTCAGCGTTTCTCTGACGTTATGGTCCGTAATGAGGACGCCCATGCCGCGATTTTTCAGGTGGCTGATAATCCCCTGAATATCGTTGACCGCCAAGGGGTCGATGCCGGCAAAGGGTTCGTCCAGCAAAATAAAGGCCGGGTCCATGACCAGACACCGGGCAATTTCCACGCGGCGCCGTTCGCCGCCGGACAGCTGAATGCCCAGGCGCTTGCGCAGCTTGATGATAGAAAATTCTTCCATCAGCGCTTCTGCTTTCCTGCGCTGTTCCCGCTTGCTCAGCTTCGTCGTCTCCAGCATAGCCAGCAGGTTTTCTTCGACGGTGAGCTTGCGGAAAATCGACGCTTCCTGGGGCAGATAGCCGATACCGTAGGCCGCCCGTTTATGGATGGGCAGGCCCGTAATATCCTGATCGCCGATGCAGATCGAGCCTTCGTCAGGATGCTCAATGCCGACAATCATGTAAAAGGTCGTCGTCTTGCCGGCGCCGTTCGGCCCCAGCAAGCCGACGATTTCTCCTTGGTTCACCTGAATGCTGACGCCGGCGACAGCGCGCTTTTCCTTATACATTTTTACCAAATTATGTGTTTGAATCAGCATACATTGCTCCTTGCGCCGGCCGCTTATTCACTGCCCGGTATAATGACGACGGTCGACCGGCTCATGGCCTGGGCTGAATTATCTGCCAAGCGGATCATGATGTTGTCGCCTGTCAGCGAATTGCCGTTCTGCACGGCATTGACGTCTCCCGTCAGATGAACGACGCCGTCGTTCTTGCCCGGCGTCTGGGTATATACGGCTTTCGTCGCGTCGGCTACGAGATTGTCCGCCGGCGATTCAATATGGACGTCGCCCTGCCCTACGGCCTTAATTTCTTTAAACCAGGCATCGATGCGGTCGGCCCACAGCCGGGAACCCTGGGCTTCCAGATATCCGTTGCCCGTTACGATGCCGTAATCTTTATCCAAATAGTATTCGACCTTATCGCCGTTTACTTTCTTGTCCTGATAAATACCGCGCACGTCGCCTGTCGCAATGACGTAGTTGCGGTTCGTCGAATGCAGCTTGTCCGCCGTTAAATGCATGTCCGGCTGCTGCACGACGACGTTTCCTTCCAAGTCAGCTTCTGCCGTCTTTAAGTTGTATACGGCCTTGTCGCCGTTCATCGTCGCCTTGTCGCGCACGATAACGACGTTGCCCGTCGCTGTCGCCACCTGGGTCTTGCCGTTGTATTCCAGCTTGTCGGCCGTCACGGATACGGACGGATTGTCCGCGGCCCAAAGACCTGCAGCAGGGATGCTCATGAGTCCCAACAGGGCCAGAGCAAGCATTTTCTTTTGTAGTTTCTTCATCATAGCTTATTCTCCCTTGGTTACCTGCGCATGGCCGGTCAGCGTTACCTTATCCATACTGGTAGTCGTTTCAAACGCATCGGCGCGGAGGCTCGTGTTGTCGTGACGGTTCATGACGACCTTGCCGCCCTTTACCATATGCGTATTCATATTATAATACACACTGCCTTCAGTCTGCAATGTATCATTCCGATTTGTCGCCGCACTGACCGGCGGTTTGATTTCAATCGTATGCTTCTTGCGGTCTACAACGCCGTTCGGCGATGTAATCGTCATTTCCGTGCCGTCTTCTTCATCGACAAGCAGGGCTTTAGGATTTGTAAAATACATGATTTCCGTCTGGGGATCGATCATGATCTTATCGGCCGTCAGCTTCCAGACGAGCTTGCCGTTTTTATTTTCCACCAGCTCGGAGCCTTCGAATTCGACGAGGTTGTCCGCCTTCACATCAGGCTGCGCTACAGGCTCTTCCATCAGCGAGTACAATAAGGCGGCAAAGGCGATGACACATGCCGCGCCGATAAGTTTTCCTTTATTCTGCTTGAGTTGTGTTATCGTCACTGCCGTCTGCCTCCGCTCCTTGGTGCAACGCTATAATTTCTTCCGGTTCCGTGCTCCAGCGGTGCTGGAACCACAGCCATTCCGTCGGATGATCTTTGATAAACTGTTCCGTCAGCACGGCCATCTTCCGGGTCAGTCGGGCGATGTCTTCGTCCTTATTCCCCGTATCTTCATAATACATGACCTCGCCGATGACGACGCGGTGACGGTGGTGTTCGTCGTGAATCGCAAAAATCGGCAGGATAGGCGACCGGAATTTGCGGGCGAACTGCGCCGGTCCCCGCGGCGTCGACGACATTTTCCCCAAAAAGGGCTGGGGAACGCCGTAGAATCCGCCGTCCTGATCGGCTAAAAATCCCAATATTTTTTTGCGCTTCAGGGCCCGCGCGGCGATGATCATTTCATTCCCGCCGCGGGCAAATACTTCCAGCCCCATCATTTCGCGATTTTCATTGAGGAGCCGCGTTACCTGGTCGTTCGGCTGCTTTTTGACGATAGTCGTCGTCGGATAGCCGTACAGGGCCAGCGACGCGCCCATCCATTCCCAGTTGCCGATATGGCCGGTCAGCACGATGACGCCTTTATTCTCTTTCAGCGCCGCGTCCAGCCGTTCCGGATGCTCCAGTGTAACATACTGGGAAATATTATCTCTATTCAGCTTCGGAGTGTAGAGAATTTCCATCAGCGACTGGCCCAGATTCTGAAACAGGCCGTCCATGATCTGTTCCGCTGCGCCCCTATCGCATTCCATGCCTCGCATAATGTGGAAAATTCCGCGCTCGTACTGTTTTTTCAATCGCTTTCCTATAACCGGGCCTAAGGTTCGTCCCAAAGAAATAACGGCTGGATACGGAAGACAGCACAGCAACTTGCCTAATCCCCGCGCAGCGTGATACTGCCAATCCTTAAACACAATACAGACGCTCCTTTCTACTATTGAATCACTGCTGCCATGCCGCTCATATAGCGGCTGAGGACACTGTCCCACTGGTGCTGCTGTTTTAAAATATATTCGACCCACTCGCGCAGCGCGCCGTGGCCGCCGGCATAGGCCGATACAAAGGAGGCAGCCTCGCGCACCTCCGCGCAGCCGTCGGCCGGCGAAGCGCCGCATCCGGCTTTCGCCACGACGGCCAGGTCGTTCAAATCGTCGCCCATATAGGCGGCTTCCCCCATCGATATGCCCAGGTCCCGGCAAAGCTGGGAAAAAGCGGCCAGCTTGTCCGACGTATTCTGCATAACATAATCGATATGCAAATCCTCGGCCCGCCGCTCGACCATAGGCGAACGGCGCCCCGTAATAATAGCCGTTTTAAGACCTGCCGCCCGGGCCAGGGAAATCCCCATGCCGTCGCGGGCGGAAAAGCCCTTCATGGCGTCGCCGCCGGGGCCGTAATAAATCGTACCGTCCGTCAGCACTCCGTCCACGTCGAAGGCCAACAATTTTATTTCCCTCCAGCCGTCCATCAGACGACTCCCTGCCGCAGCAAATCCGTCAGGTGAACCATGCCGACGGCCTTGCCGTCGCCGTCGACGACGGGCAGTACCGTAATCGGACGAGGCTGGTTCTTTTCCATGATATGAAGGGCTTCGGCAGCCAGCTTATCGCTCGTAATCTGACGGGGGTTTTTAGTCATCATGGCGTCGACAGGCCACTGGAGGAAGTTAGATCCCGTTTCCAGGCCGCGGCGGACGTCGCCGTCCGTAACGAGGCCAACGAGGCGGCCTTCTTCGTCGACGACCGACACGGCGCCCAATCCCTTTTCCGTCATCATGAACAAGGCGTCCTGCACGATGCTGTCTTCGGAAATGACCGGATTGTCATTACCCTTGTGCATGACGTTTTCAACGGTCATGAGCAGCTTGCGGCCGAGCGCTCCGCCGGGATGATAAATGGCAAACTGATTTTTCGTAAAGTGATGGCACGACAGCAGGACGATAGCCAGGGCGTCGCCGAGGGCTAAGGCCACGGTCGTGCTCGTCGTCGGCGCCAGTCCCAGGGGGCAGGCTTCCTTTTCGACGGATGCGTCGAGGATGACGTCGGAATTTTTAGCCAGCGTCGAGTTGTGATTGCCTACGACGGCGATGATTTTAGCGCCGATTCGTTTCAGCGACGGCAGGATATTCAAAATTTCCACGGTTTCGCCGCTGTTGGAAAAGGCCAGGACGACGTCGTCCCCCGTTACCATGCCTAAGTCGCCGTGAATGCCTTCGGCCGGGTGGAGGAAAATAGACGGCGTGCCCGTGCTCGACAGCGTCGCCGATACCTTGCGGGCGATATGGCCCGATTTTCCCATGCCGGTTACAATGGTGCGGCCTTTCGATTCCATGATCATATGCACGGCATTGACGAAGTTTTGATCCAGCGTAGGAATGAGATTTTCAATGCCTTTTGCTTCTTGCTGGAGTACGTCTCTTGCTTCTGCTAATATATCCATCGTAATGTCACCTCTGTATATTATTTCGCCGTACTGACGCTTCTGCGGGTAATGTCGTTGATGGCGATCATATCGCGCAGCACGCCTTCTACTTGCGACAAGTATAACATATTCGGGCCGTCGCATAAAGCTTCGGCAGGATTATCGTGCACTTCCATGAATACGCCGTCGATGCCCGAACCGGCCGCCGCTCTGGCCAGGTTGCCGATGTACTGGCGAAGGCCTGCCGATTTCGTGCCGGCGCCGCCGGGCAGCTGGACGCTGTGCGTCGCGTCGAACACGACGGGATAGCCGAAGCTGCGCATAATGGGGAAACTGCGCATGTCGACGACGAGGTTATGGTATCCCAGGCAGAATCCCCGTTCTGTCAGCATGATATTTTCATTGCCCATATAGGTGATCTTGTCGACGACGTTTTTCATGTCTTCCGGGGCCATGAACTGGCCTTTTTTTACGTTGACGCACTTGCCCGTCTTCGCCGCCGCTTCCAGAAGGTCCGTCTGCCGGCAGAGGAAAGCGGGAATCTGCAGGATATCCAGCACCTCTGCCGCCGGCTCTACCTGCTCGATGGAGTGGACGTCGCTGACGACAGGCACGCCTAATTCTTCTTTAATATACTTCAAGGTGCGCAGCCCTTCCGTCAGTCCCGGCCCGCGGAAGGACGTGTAGGACGAGCGGTTCGCCTTATCAAAGGAGGCCTTGAAGATATACGTGACCCCCAGGGATTCGCAGATCCGCTTCATTTCCCGGCCGATATTCAGCACCCGTTCTGTTTCTTCCAGCACGCAGGGGCCGGCCATGACGAAGAGCTTTCCGTCTCCGCCGACAGTCTGATTTCCTACGGCTACGCGTTTTACTTGTTCCATCATATGCGTTATTCTCCCTTTTGCGCGAAGTATGCGCGGATATGTTCTAAGTCTTCCGGCGTATCGATGCCGATAAACGTATGGTTTGTCTTGATTACCTTTATCTTATATCCATTTTCCAGAACCCGCAACTGTTCCAGCGATTCCACTTTTTCCGCCGGCGTCTGTTCCATAGCAGCGTACTGCAGCAGGAAATCGCGGCGGTAGGCGTAAATGCCGATGTGCTTATACGGGCGTATCGTATCGTCAAAGGCGTTGCGCGGATAGGGAATCAGGGATCTGGAAAAGTACATGGCTTCGTCTTTCTGATTCATGACAACCTTGACGGCGCTCGGCTCATTGTACTCTTCCTCTGCCAGCGGCGAGGCGACCGTAGCCATGGACAGGGACGGGTCTTCTTCAAAGACGGCGCACAAGGCGTCGATGACGTCGGGCGCAATGAGGGGCTCGTCGCCCTGAACGTTGACGATGACATCGGCGTCAGGGAAATGAGCTACCGCCTCGGCCAGGCGGTCCGTGCCGTTGGCATGGTCTTCCCGCGTCATGACGGCATGGCCGCCGAAGGAGACGACCGTGTCGTACACTTTCGGATTATCGACGGCGACGACGACTTGTTCCAGCTTCGTCGCCTTCGCCGCTTGTTCATATACGCGCTGCACCATAGGCTTGCCGGCAATATCGGCCAGCGGCTTGCCCGGCAGGCGCGTCGAGGCGTAGCGGGATGGGATGATGCATACAAATTTCATAACCTAACCTCCTATTACGTGGCGTAATACCTTATCTATCTGTTCTCCGCCCCTGGTAACTTCCAGCGCGATGCCCAGGACGTACAGGGGCAAATCGTATTGTCTGATCCATTCCGGATTGAGCTTTACGGCGTCCTTTTCCGTCGTAATCAGCACGGCGCCTGCGGCGTCTGCCGCCTTTTTCATCGCCGCCATGTCGTCGGTTCCATAGTGATGGTGGTCGTCGTAACGCAGGGCCTGAACGACGTCATAGCCAAAGGAGCGAATCGTCTGCTCAAAGGACGCCGGGTTTCCCAGGGCCGATACGGCGACGGCCTTCGTTCCCTTAGGAAGAGCCTGGCAATTTTCCCGCCCCTTCATGCCGTTCCAGTCGCCGAAGGATATGCACCACTTAGCCCGATGGACCGATTCAGCAATGGGCGCGTCGGGATTATAGGCCTGCAGCGCGCCGTACACGGCGTCGATGGCTTCCCGCGACGCCTGGTCGCATTTCGTAATGAGAAACAGGCCGGCCCGATTCAGGTGCTCCATGGGCTCGCGCAGAATCCCCCGCGGCAATACCTTGCCGTTGCCGAAGGGATTGGTCGCGTCGACGAGGACGATATCCAAGTCCCGATGCAGCTGCCAGTGCTGAAAACCGTCGTCCAGCAGCAAGACCTGCGAGCCGAACTGTTCGATAGCCATTTGTCCGCTCCGTCGGCGTTCCCGTCCGATGACGACGGGAATCCCCGGCAGGCTGCGGGCCATGAGGCACGCTTCGTCGCCGCCTTCCGCCGCCGACAGCAGCACCTGCCGTCCGTCGGACATGACCGCCCCGTCGTGTTCCTTCTGGGAGCGGTATCCCCGGTTGAGCAGGGCTACGCGGTATCCTTCCCGCTGCAGCCGCTGGGCCAGCATACAGGCTGCCGGCGTCTTTCCCGTCCCGCCGACGGTAATGTTGCCAAGGCTGATGACGACGGCGTCCAGCCGGGCCTGCCGTTCCGGATGGTCCGCATAGGAACGGTATTTTTTCTCGACGCCCTTCCGGTACAGGACGGCGGCACGCTCCAGCGCGCCCAGCACCAGCCCGTCCCAGCAATGGGAGGACGAGCCGTTCATCAAATCGAGAAAGTACGCGGCAAGTTTCGTGCGCAATGCCATATGCTCATCTCCGATGCTTACTTCTTGTCTACTTCATAATGTCCGTATACTTCGTCCAGCAGCCGCTGCAGCTCGTCGAGGTTCTTCTTGGTCGCCCCTTGATTTTCTTCGACGATTTCCAGGCAGTGGCGCTTCATTTCTTCCGCCTTTTCAGGGTGAATCAGTATATCCAGACAGGTATCAATAAACTCTTCTTCATTCCGCACCATGACGCAGGCGCCGCGGCTGCTGAGAAGATCGAAAATTTCTACGAAATTAAACATGTTCGGCCCGACGACAATCGGCTTGCCGTGCGCCGCCGGCTCCAGGATATTATGGCCGCCGATATGGGCCAGGCTGCCGCCGACGAAGACCAAATCGCCCAGGCTGTACACCCGGCCCAGCTCGCCGATCGTATCGAGGAGGACGCCGTCGTATGGGCCGGCAATTTGCTTTCCCGCTACCATGTCGCTGCGTTTGACCATCGTCACGCCGTGCTTGACGCCTTCGTCGTAAATGAGGTCGGCCTGATGAATGTAGCGCGGCGCTATGATGAGCTTCGCTCCGGGGAAATGGTTCCGTATATTGCAGAACGCCTTGTATACCGACACGTTTTCCCCCTTATGGGTGCTGCCGGCAATCATGATGGGATAGGTGTTTTCGTCGAATCCCAGCTCCTTGAGGTAGCGTTTCTTTTCTTCATCCGTCACGATGCCGTAGGTCTGGTCGTACTTCGTATTGCCCGTGACGATGACCTTATTGGGGTCGGCGCCGATATCGATGATATATTGGGCGTCGATGCGGCTCTGCATGCAGAACACGTAAATCGTCGACAAGACGCGGCGCGTAAAGAAGGTAATCATGCGGTACCGGCTGGAGCTACGGCGGCTGATGCGCCCGTTCATCATCATGACGGGAATATTCTTGCGGGCCGCGATGCGCAAGAAGTTCGGCCAGATTTCCGTCTCGACAAGGACAATGGCCCGCGGCTTGACGATGGTCAAAATGCGGTCTGTCAGGTACGGCAGGTCCAGAGGGAAATATAAAATCCCGTCGGCGCCCTTGATAATCTGATGGGCCATGCGGAACCCCGTCGCCGTGACGACGGACACGATGATGACCTCGTTCGGATGGGTCTTGCGCATTTCCCGCACGATAGGGCTGGCCGCTACGATTTCTCCGACCGACGCGGCGTGCACCCAGATGGCGTGGCGGTTCGATATTTTTTCTTTTAAATCATCCGGCAGAAACCCGATGCTCTGTTTGATGCGCTGATAAAAGCCTTCTTCGCGAATCAGGCGGTAAATGAGCATGGGAATCAGCGTCGCCCAATACACTAGCAGCAGTACGTTGTACAGCCAATACATGGATTGGGCTCTCATATTTGTCTTCATGAATTTTATCCTTCTGCGTTATCTTTAAACTGCACGGCATACAAGTTCGCATACAAGCCCTTTTTAGCCAGCAGCTCTTCATGGGTTCCTTCTTCGGCGATATGGCCGTGGTCGATGACGACGATATGGTCGGCGTCGCGCACCGTGCTCAGGCGGTGGGCGATGACGACGGCCGTCCGTCCTTCCATCAGGCGGTCCAGAGCGGCCTGCACGATCTTTTCGCTTTCCGTATCGAGAGCCGACGTCGCTTCGTCGAGGATGAGAATCCGCGGATTCTTCAAGATAGCCCGGGCGATGGCGATGCGCTGGCGCTGGCCGCCGGACAAAGCGCTGCCCCGGTCGCCGACGATGGATTCATAGCCGTGAGGCAGGCTCATGATGAAGTCATGGGCGTTGGCCGCCTTGGCAGCCGCTACGATTTCGTCGTCGCTGGCGTCCAGCCGGCCGTAAAGGATATTTTCCCGGACCGTCGCGTTGAACAGCATCGTCTCCTGCGGCACCAAGCCGATTTGCTGGCGCAGTGAGGAAAAGGTCACGTCGCGGACGTCGACGCCATCGATGGTCAGGCGGCCGCTCGTCACGTCATAGAAACGAGGCAGCAAGTTGGCCACCGTCGATTTCCCGGCGCCGCTGGGTCCGACGAGGGCTACGATCTGGCCGGGCTTGACGGACAGGTTGAAATCCGTAAGGGCCGGATGCTCCGCGTCATAGGCAAAGGAAATGTGGTCGAATTCGATGTGGCCCTGTACGGGCGGCAATTCGACGGCGCCTTCCTTTTCTTTGACGTCCGGTTCCGTGTCGAGGGTCTCAAATACCCGGTCGGCAGCGGCCAGGGACCGCTGGATATCGCCGTATATTTCGCTGATGCGCCGCACGGGATTGGCCAGGTTGATGGCGTAAATCAGGAAGGCGATGAGCTCGCCGGCCGTCATATCGCCGTCGATGACGCTCATGCCGCCGTACCAGATAATCCCCGTAATGGCGATGGCTGCAAAAAACTGAATGAACGGCGTCAGCATAGCCGTCAGCCGCGTCGTCTTCATGAGGGCCCAGAAGTTGTTGTCGTTCTGCTTGACGAACCGTTTGATTTCAAAGGCCTCGCGGTTAAAGGAACGGATAATGCGGATGCCGGAAATGGCCTCTTCCAAAAGGGCCGTAATATCGGCCATCTTGCCCTGCACTTCGTGGCCGGCCCGGCGCAATCGCTTGCCGAATACGTTGATTGTCACGACGACGAGGGGCACGATGACCAGGGTCAGCAGGGTCAGCTTCCAGTTCAGCACCAGCATCGAAACGAGGGAGCCGATGAGGATGACCGATTCCTGCACGAAGGATATCAGGTTGCCGGCAATGGCCGTCTGCAGCGCCGTGACATCGTTCGTCAGGTTGCTCATGATATTCCCGGTCTTGCGGCGGTCAAAATACGACAGCGATAAAATCTGCAGATGACGGTACAGCTTCTCCCGTATGTCGTTTACGATTCGCTGCCCGACGAAGCTCATGAGGTAGCGTTCGCCGAAATAGAAAAAGCCGCGCAGGAGGAACAATACCAAAATACTGATGACGATGAGGTTGAGCGTATAAATATCCTTATTCGCCAATACCTTATCGATAACGTCTTTAATCAGCCACGGCACGACGACGTTGCTCGCGCCGGAAAAGGCCATACAAATAACGGCTACGACGAGGCGTTTTTTATACGGCGTAATAAACCTCAACAAACGTTTATAGCTTTGCCAGCTGTTATATTGCTTCATTCGGATGGTTCTCCTTAGCAAAATGTAATATCGTCCGGGCGATGCGGCGTACGGAGCCGGCTTCGCCCATGGTGCGGCCTACGTCGGCCATGGCGTCCCGCAGCTGTTCCCAGCGCCCGGCATCGTGCAATAACGGCGCGACGACACTGGCGATGCCCTCAGGCGTCACGTCGTCCTGCCACAGCTCCGGCATGATGCGCCGCCCCATGATGATATTGGGAAGGCCGATATTTTCTATGTGAACTAATACTTTCGACAGCCAGTACGTAAGGGGCGCCACGCGGTACACCAAAAGGGTAGGCACCTTCATGAGGGCCGTTTCCAGCGTCGCCGTCCCCGAGGCGGCAATAGCCGCCGTGCTGACCTGCATCATATCGTATACATGGGTATTCTCACCGATCGTGACGGGAACATCATGCTCCCCTATGATTGCTTCCAGCACCGACGTATCGATCGTCGAAGCCCGCGGCAAAAGGCACTGCACATCGGGCACCGTTTCCTGTATCTTCCGTACGCCTTCCAGCATGACCGGCAGCAATCCCCGCACTTCCTGCATCCGGCTGCCCGGCATGAGCAGTATCGTCTTCTTGCTGGCATCCAGGCCGAAAAAGGCCTCCGCTTCGCCGCGGCTCATAGACGGATGGACCGAGTCGAGAAGGGGATGGCCCGCATAGACGACGTTCGTCCCCATGGCCTTATACATGTCCGCCTCAAAGGGAAACAGGGAAATAGCCAAATCGGAATACTTGGCAATCGTATGACCCCGGCTCTTGTGCCAGGCCCAGATCGTCGGCAAGATGTAATAGACGACGGTAATGCCGGCAGCCTTGGCCTTCTTGATGAGCTGCATATTAAAGCCGGGATAATCGATGCAGACCAGCAAATCCGGTTTTTCTTCCTTCATCTTCCGGATGAGAAAATCACGGAGACGGAAGAAAAAGGGAATCTTGCGCAGAATTTCGCCTACGCCGATAAATCCCAGATTTTTAATATCATATATGATGTTTACGCCGGCCTCTTCCATACGGGCTCCGCCCATGCCCAGCAATTCTACGCTGGGGTCCAGTTCCCGCAGGGCTTTCGCTAAGTTGGCGCCGTGCATATCGCCGGACGCTTCGCCGGCGGAAAACATGATTTTCATGAAAACTCCTCTGTCAGAACGTCTTATCTACGGCGCAGATGCACAAATCGTGGGCATTGGCCAGCTTCAAGACCTCTTCCTGTTCCACAAACAAGGTCCGCTCCGCTTCCATCGCCAGGACGGTGCAGCCGCTGTCCAGCATGGATTGAATGGTCTGCTTGCCTACGGCCGGCACGTCGAACCGCACGTCCTGATTCGGCTTGGCGACCTTTACGACGACCGATTTTCCCCGTCCCAGCTCGCCGCCGCGGCGGATGCAGGCGTCCGTGCCTTCAATGGCTTCGACAGCCATGACAGCCTTGTTTTTTACGACGACAGTCTGGCCGATATCCATGCCGCCCATGGCTTTCGCCGTGACGAAGCCGAAGCGGATATCGTCCTCTTCTTCCGGAGTGGGCCGGCGCTTCGTCAGCACGCCCGTCGGCGGCATGAGCGGCTTGAGGTACAGCGTCTGGTCGACGACTTCAATGCCGTCTTTTTCGATTTCTTCGACAATCGCCAGCATAATCGTATCATCCTTGCGGTTGCGGAGCTTTGCCAGCAGCTTAATAGCCCGCAAGTCAGGGAATTTCAGCCCCTTGAACAGGATTTCCTTCGTAACCTTGCCGATCATCGTGACCTTGGTCACGTCTTCCTTTTTCATGGTCTTAATGACCTTATCCAGCTTGGCCACGTTGATGGCGTAGTAAGCGTCGGCTTCTTGCTCCAACTCCGGCGCTACGCCGTCGACGACGGCGATGACTACAACTTCATGGCCCAGCATCTTGGCGGCGCGCATAAATTCTACAGGCAGCTGGCCTACGCCAGCGAACAATCCGACTTTTTCCATTGCGTATCACCCTTACAAATGAATAAAATATCCATTTTTATATTATACAAAAAAATGCGCCGTATGTCAGTAATACAGCACATATTACAAGAAAAAAAGGAGGCGAGAACGCATCTCCCTCCTTTTTCGTATCCGTCAGTCTTTCGTGCCCCGGCAAATGCCCCGATCAGCATTGCGGAGGAACCGGAGAAAATGTTCAACTTCTTCCGAGCTGTCCAGCTCCTGTTCCATTTCGGCAATCGCCTGGCCTAAGTTCAAGCCGGAACGGTAGAGCAGGCGGAAGGCCTTTTTCAGCTCGCGCCGCACGTTTTCAGGAATCCCCGCGCGCGACAGGCCTACGCTGTTCAGGCCGATGCAGCGCGCCGGCTGGCCGTCGGCGATGACGAAGGGCGGAATATCCTGCACGACTTTGGCTAAGCCGCCGATCATGCTGTTTCTGCCGATCTTGACGAATTGATGCACGCCGGCGATGCCGCCGATAACGACGCGGTCTTCTACGACGACGTGGCCGGCCAAGCCGGCGCAGTTGCTCATGATAACGTTATTGCCGATAATGCAGTTATGGGCGACATGGGTGCACGCCTGGAACAGGCAGTCGTTGCCGATCCGCGTTTCCTCTTCTTCGCCCGTAGCGCGGCTGACCGTTACGAATTCGCGGAATACGGAGCGGTCGCCGATGATGACATAGCTTTTTTCGCCTTTAAATTTCAAATCCTGCGGTTCCGAGCCGATGGACGCGCTGGGGAAGAACCGGCAGTTCTTGCCGATTTTCGTCCAGCCGTCGATCGTAACATGAGCCATAATTTCCGTGCCGTCGCCGATGACGACGTTCGGGCCAATCACGGCATAAGGGCCAATTTTTACGCCGGCGCCGATCTGCGCCGCCGGATCTATAACAGCCGTTGGATGTATTATGCTTTGCCGCATAGTTTCTTTTTCCTCGGTCATTCAAGTCACTCCTCGCGTTCCTGCCGCCGCCACAGCAGGAGCTTGTTTAAATTAATCCCTCTCTACGGTATATAGTCGTATGTCAAAAAGAAAAATATGCCCTCTTTTTCACTTTAAAAACAGCACATTTTATTTTCCTATCTCCCATTTTCGCCGTTTTTCTCTTACATCCGACGAAAATGCAATAAAATTATTTCTTGCTGTTCTGACCCGGCATGAGAGCGAATAAGTATTCGCCTTCGGCGCAAAGGGTGTCGCCTACGTGGCACTGCGCTTTTACCTTGCCCATGCGGCCTTTGATCTTTTCAATGTCGGCGCGCATGATGACCTGGTCGCCCGGATGGACGGGATGACGGAAGCGCAGCTTGTCGATGCCCGTGAAATACGGGATCAGGCCGCGGTTTTCTTCCGGATAGAGCAGCGTGACGCCGCCGACCTGGGCCATGGCTTCCGCCAGCAGCACGCCCGGCATAACCGGCTGGCCCGGGAAGTGGCCCTGGAAAAACAGTTCGTTGAACGTCGCGTTCTTAATGCCGATAGCGTATTTCATCGGTTCCAGCTCGATGATGCGGTCTACAAGCAGCATAGGATAGCGATGAGGCAAAATTTCCATAATATCCGTTACTTCCAAAATCATACGAATTCCTCCTTAATCTAATTCTTCCGCAATTTTATTCGTCAGAAGACTGTTTAATTTATGGCTTGATTTTACGGCAATGATATGCCCCTTCAGGGGACGCCCGATCATTGCCATGTCTCCGATGATATCCAGCACCTTATGGCGTACCAGCTCGTCGTCGACGCGGGGTACCGACAGGCATTCCTCCTTGTCGTATACGACGACGTTTTCCAGGGTGCCGCCCTTGCCTAACCCCAGCTTCTTCATCATTTCCAGCTCTTCCGTAAAGGCGATGGTGCGGGCGTAGGCGATTTCCTTTACATAGGACTCCTTGGTGATTTCCGCGTCGAAAAACTGCACGCCCAGCAGCGGATGGGGGTTGATGGACGTAAAGGTGATGCGGAAGCCGTCGTACGGCACGATGGCGATGAACTTATCGTCTTCCTGCACGAGATGCTGCCGGCGCACGACCAATTCCCGCCGCGCCTCGTCCAGCTCCTTCACGCCGGCCTGTTCGATAAGTTCGACGAAATTCAGGCTGCTGCCGTCCGCTACGGGCGGCTCTGCCGAATCCATTTCTATGATGCAGTTATCTATTTGCAATCCGTTCAACGCCGACAATACATGCTCTACCGTAAACACCTTCGCTTCGCCGTCTTCCAGCGTCGTCGCCCGCATCGTATTGGTCACATTGGACAAATGGGCCTTTACGGACGGACGGCCCGGCAAGTCGGTACGGATGAATACAATGCCTGTATTAGCCGGAGCAGGGCACAGCACCATGTGGACTTCCTCGGCCGCGTGCAGGCCGATACCGCTGTACGATACGGACTTCGCCAAGGTAGTTTGCGCCACATTAGACATAAATATGCCCTCCTTTCTCTTGTTAGAAATAACATAGTTTCCCATACTAAATTATTATACATTATTTACAGGGGACTTGCCAATACTCGCAGCCGCAGAAATCGCGCCGATCCGCCCTCGCCGCCCGCATTTCTGCCTCCGTATTGCCTCGTCCGGCCCGACTTATGGTATAATAAGGAATCATGGAGGTATTATGAAGAAAAAATTACTGCTCGTCTTTTTGCTGGCCTTCGCCGCCTGCAGCTCCTGGAATCTGATTGCCGACTTCATTTCCGGCCCGGATACGGGAGGCCGCACGGAACGTTCCGCGCCGGCATCGTTTATATCGTCCTGGCTGACGCCGCTGAAACCGCTGGAAGAAAAGGCTTACGTCTATCTCCACTTTGAAGAGGCCATGGACGCCAAGATGTCCCGCATTCCCATGTACGTGTCCATCAACATCGTACCGCAGTCCCTGCGCCAGGCCGTCATCGCCACGGAGGACCGGCGGTTTTACAGCCACGGGCCATCGACCCTATCGGCATCATCCGCGCCGCCGCAGTCAACCTCTATTCCGGCGAAACCGTAGAAGGCGGCAGCACCATCAGCCAGCAGGTCGTCAAAAACGTATTCCTGTCCCACGAACGAACGCTGAGCCGCAAGGTGCAGGAAGTCATACTGGCCTTTCTGCTGGAGCACTACTACAGCAAGGACGACATATTGGAAATTTATCTGAATACGGCTTATTTTGGCGCCAACGCCACGGGCCTCTACGAAGCGTGCCGTACCTATTACGGCATCGGCCCCGACGAGCTGCGCCTGTCCCAGTCGTCTATGCTGGCCGGACTGCTGCAGGCTCCGACCTATTATAATCCCCTGGAACACTACGACGCCGCCCGCAAGCGGCAGCAAGTCGTCCTGGCTCTCATGGCCGAGCAAGGCTATATCTCTGCCAGCCAGGCCACGCAGGCCTATCGCGACGACCTGGGACTCAGCGGAGACGGCAGCGAAACAAATTAATCCAACATCAAAAGAGCCTGGCGCATCGGCGCCGGGCTCTCTTACGTTCCCGCAGGACGGTCAGTCTTCTTTTTTATTGGTCAAATAATAGGAAATGCGGCTCAGGCCGATGGACAGGTCTTCGCGGAATACGAAGATATTGTCCGGCACGGTGAGGCGCAGGGGCGCGAAGGAAAAAATCCCCTGAATGCCCGCTTCCACCATTTGGTCCGCCACCTGCTGCGCGACGGCGGCAGGCGTCGTAATGATGCCGATTTGAATGCCTTCCTTCCGGATGACGTCCTTCATGTCGGCAATAGGCGTGACGACGACGCCGCCGACGTTCTGTCCGATAATCCGGTGGTCGACGTCGAACAGGCCGGCCGTACGGAATCCCAGGCGTCCGAAGGTCTTATAGTTAGCCAAGGCCCAGCCCAGATGGCCGATGCCGGCAATGCCGATTTTCCAATGCTGCTGCAGCCCGATGATTTCCACGATCTGCTGACACAGCTCGCTGACGTAATACCCTACGCCTTTCTTTCCAAACGCGCCGAAACACGTCAAATCCTTGCGAATTTGTTCCGGCGTAATGCCCAGCCGTTCACCTAATTTCTCGGACGATATAATATCAATCCCTGCATCTTGCAATAACAATAAATCTCTGTAATACAAGGGCAATCTTTCGATGACGGCATCCGATATAGCCTTTTTTTGTCTCATAGAAAAATCCTCCCAAATTCCAATCTATTCTTTTCAGCTATAACACGCCATTATAATTTTTTATGACACCCATACGAATATTATATATCATTGTGAATTATTTCGCAAACTTTTTTTCTTATTTTTTTGAGTATCAATGAACATATTAGAAAATATGCCGCACAGCAGCCAAAAAGTAAGTGAAATTTGGGTACTAAATAAATCATAATCGCCGAATCCGCATACGGCCTGCGATATGACGGCGGCGCTCATCGTCATGGCCGCGGCCCGGTCAAAATGGGACAAGCCGCCGCGCCGCAAGACCTTCAGGCCACACCATCCGCAGCCCAGGAAAAACCACAGGAAGAAGAAAAATCCTGCCAGCCCCGTCTCGGCCGCAATGTTGAAAAACATATTGTGGGCGTGATAAATCGTAATGCCGGCCTGCTGAATAAATTCGTTGTACACGGGATACATATACTTGAAGGCTCCCCAGCCGATGCCTAAGGCGGGATGATCTCCCAGCATTTCCAGCGCGCCGGTCCACATGTCCAGGCGCATGGATACAGACGTATCGGCCTCGCTGTACGAAAAAATCGACATGAGCCGGTTCGTTACGCCGCCGCGGTAAAACAGCAGCACCGGCGGCACGAGGAGAAACAGCGACCATAGCCGCTTATCCCAGACAAAGCCGAAGAACAGCACCAGCGCCGCCGCGCTGAGCCATGCGCCGCGGGAATAGGTCAGGATCAGGCACAAAGACAAGGCGGCAAATAAGCCGACGTACAGCCAGCGGTGCGACCGATGGCCGGTGCAGATGGTCATCGAAGCCGCAGCCCCCATGACCATGAGGAGAAAAGACGACAGCAAGTTGGGATTGTACAGCGTCGAATACATGCGGCGCTGCAGGAGGGGAAAGGCCGAGTTGTCGACCCACGCCGCCTCTCCCAGCGTCAGCATGTGGGCGTACTGGTATAAGCCGTACAGGCAGACGACGGCAGCGCTGACGAACAGCCCCGTCAGCAGCAGGTGGCGTTCAGCCTGGCCGCGCACGAAGAAGATGACCAGCATATACAACAGGGCGTACTGCACGATGGTAAAGCAATAAAAGGCAAATCCCATCAGTCCGTGAGGCGAGCCGACGAGGGACAGCAGGGCCGAAAAGCAAAAGCCTGCCGCCGGCACGAGCAGGGGAATGGACGGCGCCGGGCCGAATCCGTATTTCCAGCCGCAGAAGACGGCAAAGACGACGGCCAGGACCAGGCATATCTCCATGGCGATGAGATTGACCGGCATAAAAAAGACAGTCCCCAGAAGGGCATACACCACGCGGAGGCGTGCCCGTTCTGCGGGACTGCTCATCTTATATTGATTCATCACGGGGTTCATTATATCGCTCCTTTGCCTTGTATTATACTAAAAATAACACAAGGGGTCTAGAGCGCTCCGGCCTGGGCCGGACAAAATCGTCCCCTTACGCCTGCCGATACTGCTTCCGCAAATACCGCCGCACGTCGCCCTGGATATACAGGGAGCCGACGATGCACAGGACCTCTCCGTCCTGCACGGCGGCAAAGGCCTTGTCCAACCCGGCGTCCAGAGAGTCCGCCCAGTCGGCGCGGCACGGCAGCAGGGCCGCCATCTGCCGCGGGTCCGCCGTCCGCGGCGTCGGAGCCGGCGCGCAGACGACGTAATCGTCTTCATGGAACAATTCCTGCACCATGTGGGTGTAGTCCTTATCTGCCAGTACGGAGAAGAGAAATACCCTCTTCCGATTGCCGAAGACGTCGTCGTAGGTCTTGCAGAACGTATCTATGCCGGCCGGGTTGTGGGCTCCGTCGATGACTACGTCCACGCCGCCGCAGCGCAGCACTTGAAACCGTCCCGGCCATTGTACCTGCGACAGGCCCTGTTCCAGAGCCGTGCGGGTCAGCCGCTTTTCATGGCTGGCAATGAGCAGCAGGGCCATGACGGCGGCGGCGCAGTTGACGCGCTGGTGCTTGCCCATGAGGGGAATCGTCGCCGTAATATCGCGGCCGTACCGCTCTCTCACCGTCACCATCTGCCCGACGGCCGGATCAGCCGGCCCGGCGTTGCCTACGACGTCGAAGCTGCGGTCTAAAGCGTAGAGACGGCTCTTCATTTCATAGGCCTTGCGGGCGATGACCGACAAGGCCGGTTCTTCCGCCGTCGTCACGACGGGCACGCCTTCCTTGATGATGCCGGCCTTCTGGACGGCGATTTCTTCTATCGTATTGCCGCAGTACTTCATGTGATCCATCGCCACGTTGGTGATGACCGACACTTCCGGCACGACGACATTCGTCGAATCGAGAAGGCCGCCTAAGCCCACTTCGACGACGGCGTATTCCACGCCGACCTTGGCAAAATGCCAGAAGGCCGCCGCCGTAATCATTTCAAATTCCGTCGGCCGTTCCACGCCGTCGGCTACCATGGCTTCAACGGCCTGGGACACGACGGCTACAGCTTCGGCGAAGTCCTCCCGGCTGATGTCTTCCCTATCCACGTGGATTCGCTCCGTATAGTCTTCCAGATGGGGCGACGTGTACCGGCCCGTCCGGATGCCGGCACAGCACAGGGCGCTGGCGATCATAGCCGTAACGGAACCCTTGCCATTCGTCCCCGTCACATGAACGGTCTTATATTTCGTCTGGGGATTGTCCAGGCGCTTCAGGAGTTCCCGAATGCGCCCGAGCCCCATTTGGATGCCGAATTGGCTGGCATGTTCCAAATAATATATCGCTTCTTCGTAGGTCATACTATGCCTTCTTTTAGAGTTTTGCCAAATCTTCCAGACGCTTCGTGAGGGCGGCCATCTTTTCCGTGTAATCGGCTAACTTGGCCTTTTCCTTTTCTACGACGTCTGCCGGCGCCTTGGCTAAGAAGCCCTGATTGGACAGCTTCTTGCTGAGGCGTTCGATTTCCTTGTTCATCTTTTCCTGTTCCTTATGGACGCGGGCCGTTTCTTTTTCGACGTCGATCAAATCCTTGAGCTGGAGGTATACTTCGATGCCCGGCACAACCGTTACGACGGCGTTTTCCGGCTTCGCTTCGCCCGGAGCCAGCAAGGTTACGTGGTCGGCAAAGGCCAGCGTATGGAAGTACGATTCGTAGGTCTTCAGCGTCTTAGCCATATCGTCCGTCGCAGGAGCCATGATGACCGGAGCCTTCTTGCCCATGGGCACGTTCGATTCGGCGCGCATGTTGCGGATGCCCTTGATGGCTTCCATGAGCGTATTCATCGTCGCGGCGTCGGCGGCGAAATCCCACTGGGACTGAGCCTGGGGCCACGGCGCTACGATGAGGCTTTCCCCTTCGTGAGGCAGGTGCTGCCACAGATGTTCCGTAACGAAGGGCATGAAGGGATGGAGCATTTCCAGCGTATGCGTCAGGACGTATACGAGGACGTACTGTACGGTCCGCTTGCTCCGTTCGTCGTCGGATTTGTACAGGCGCTGTTTCGCCAGCTCGATGTACCAGTCGCAGTAGGAGTTCCAAATGAAGTTGTATACGGCGTCGGCAGCGTCGCCCAATTCGAAATTGTCGAAATCAGCCGTCACCTTGCGGACCGTGTCGTTGAAGGAGGTCAAAATCCAGCGGTCGGCCAGGGTCAAGTCCGCTTCTTCCGGCACGAAGGTTTCGTCGTAGTCCGTCAAGTTCATGATGACGAACTTGGAAGCGTTCCAAATCTTATTGGCAAAGTTGCGGTTTGCTTCGACCCGTTCCATGTAGAACCGCATGTCGTTGCCCGGCGTATTGCCCGTCACGAGGGTAAAGCGCAGGGCGTCGGCGCCGTACTCTTCGCATACGCCCAGGGGATCAATGCCGTTGCCCAGGGACTTGCTCATCTTGCGGCCCTGGCTGTCGCGGACGAGGCCGTGGATGAATACGTGGCGGAAGGGGACATCCTTCATGAATTCGCAAGTCGTAAACATCATGCGGGCGACCCAGAAGAAGATGATGTCGTAGCCCGTGACGAGGACGCTCGTCGGGAAAAACTGCTTAATATCTTCCGTCGTGTCGGGCCAGCCCATCGTCGAGAAGGGCCACAGGGCCGAGCTGAACCACGTATCGAGGACGTCCGGGTCCTGATGGATGTGCTTGCTGTGGCAGTGCGGGCATTCCGTCAAATCGGTGCGGCTGACCGACGTTTCGCCGCAGTCGTCGCAGTACCAGGCCGGAATCTGATGGCCCCACCAGAGCTGACGGGAAATGCACCAGTCGTGGACGTCTTCCAGCCAGTGATTGTAGGTCTTGACGAAGCGGTCCGGCACGAACTGCGTTTCCTTGTCGGCGACAGCTTTCAAGGCGGCCGTCGTGAGGGGCTTCATCCTGACGAACCACTGCTTCGTCGAGAACGGTTCGACCGTCGTCTTGCAGCGCGAGCAGTGGCCGACGGCGTGATTCAATTCTTCGACGTGATCCAGCAGGCCCAATTCTTCCAAATCGGCGACGACGGCCTTGCGGCAGTCTTCGCGGGTCATGCCTTCGTACTTCGCGCCGGCTTCGGCGTTCATCGTGCCGTCGAGGTTCATGATCATAATGGATTCCAGGTTGTGGCGCTGGCCCATTTCAAAGTCGTTCGGGTCGTGGGCCGGCGTAATTTTTACGGCGCCAGTACCGAATCCAATGTCGACGTAGTCGTCGGCAATGACTTCGACTTCGCGGTTTACGAGAGGGATAACGACCTTTTTGCCGATAAACCGCTTCATCCGTTCGTCTTCAGGGTTTACGGCGACGGCCGTATCGCCCATGATCGTTTCAGGACGGGTCGTGGCGATCATGATGTAGTCGTCTTCGCCGACGACGGGGTATTTGACATACCACAAGTGGCCCTGTACGTCCGAATGGTCGACTTCGATGTCGCTCAAGGCCGTATGGCACTGGGGGCACCAGTTCGTAATGCGCTGGCCCTGATAAATCAGGCCTTTTTCATAGAGAGACACGAATACTTCGCGGACGGCGCGGGCGCAGATATCGTCCATGGTAAAGCGCTTGCGGCTCCAGTCGCACGACGAACCCAGGCGGCGAACCTGCTGTTCAATACGATTGCCGTATTGTTCCTTCCAGGCCCATACGCGTTTCAAAAATTCTTCGCGGCCAATATCGTAGCGCGTTTTGCCTTCTTCCTTAGCCAGCTGCTGTTCTACCTTTACCTGCGTCGCAATGCCGGCATGGTCCGTCCCCGGAATCCAGGCGACGTTATAGCCTTCCATGCGCTTAAACCGGACGAGAATATCCTGCAGTGTATTGTCCAGGGCATGGCCCATGTGCAGCTGTCCCGTTACGTTTGGCGGCGGCATGACGATGCTGAAGGGCTTTCTCGACGGATCGGCGTCCTGATGAAAATACCCGTTTTGTTCCCAGAAATCATACCATTTCATTTCAATGTCGTTCGGCGAATACGTTCCTAAGCTTTCCTTGTTCCACTTCATTGCAAACCCTCCTGTGACCATAAAAAAGAGCGCCCCTTCGTCCTAAGATTCCTTAGGACGAAAGAACGCTGTATCTTCCGCGGTACCACCTAAATTGCCCCGGCTCGGCGAGGCCCCTTCATCATGCAAGTAACGGCTGCAATCCGGGCAGGCCTTTCCTCCTGCCGGCTCACGGGTGACACGCCGCCTTCGCTATGAATGCCTTCGCACCAATCCGGCACCTCTCTGCCATAGCGCCATGCAGCTTCTTCCGCTCATCGCTTTTGTGTTGATAAATATTCTAACAAGTTTGCAAAGTCTTGTCAATGATTTTTCCATCGTCCTCTTTTAATTAGATGCCCTATTTGATAAATAATTTACTTCGTTTCATGGGCTGTACATAAAAATTACTGATATTTGACCAGTCGAAAGACGTTCCTTGCAATTTCCAAGGGCCAGTCCCAACTGATGCCTCGACTCTTTCACACAAGCAGAGCAGATTACCTGCTTTCCATTCCTTGCATTCAAAAAGGATAAACTATTCCCTGCGGCAATATCTGCAAAAAATAATTTATCCCTATGAAATCAGCGTTACTGAAAACACATCAAATATCTGATATATTACATCTTCCCCTGCTTAAACAAGGTAATCATTTCCATGGTCAAGCTGGCCTGTTCCGGGTCGTCCGGCAGGTCGTGCCGTTCCACCCATTGTGCCGTGGCCAGCTCGTCGTGGTCGACGCGCAGGGTTTCGTCGCCATCCAGGTCGCAGAAAAAGCCGAATAAGAGGGTGTCGGTGAAGCACCAGGGCTGGCTCTTGTAGAAGCGGAGGTTCTTGACCTTGACGCCTACTTCCTCCATGACTTCGCGATGGACGGTCTGTTCGATTGTTTCTCCCACCTCGGCAAAGCCGGCGATGAGAGCAGCCCGCGTATATTCCCGGCCGGCGTAGGTCGATACGAGGAGCTTGTCTCCGTTGCGCACGGCGACGATGACAGCCGGGCAGATGCGCGGATAAATCATCGTATGGCAATGGCCGCAGTACACCATGCGCTCGGCATCGCTGTGGGCCATGGGGCGGCCGCACTGGCCGCAGAAACGATGGTTGCTATACCAGTTGTGCAGAGACAGTCCGGCCACGCCGGCGAAGGCCTGAAAGCGGGGCCGGGCGGCGCGCATGAAGTTGATGGATATATAGGCAAAGCCCTTGCCTTCTGGAATATCTTCCAAGGCTAAAAAATAATTGATGTCGTCTTCACGGAACAGCCAGCGAAAGCGTTCTGCCGGCACGGCGGCCATGTCGGCATAGGTTGGATAAGAAAAGGACTTGTCTTCTCCCTCCAGCCGCACCAAAACGGTCCGGCCCCGATAGGCGAGAATCACGCTGTCGTCCTGGACGGGGACGGGGCTGTATTCCGTATGGTATTGATGAGGCGCTATGTCTTGTATCATGGGAGAATCTGCGCTCCCTCGTTCCAGCATTTCAAGATATGGCCTTCCGAGTCGATGCCCCGTATTTTGAATTCGTTCATCATAGCTTCCATAATCGCTTGTTCGTTTTCTACGGCAAAGGCGATGAGCGTCGAGCCGGAGCCGCTGATCGTCGCGCCCAGGGCGCCGGCGTCTTCGGCTGCTTTCAGTACAGCCTCTCCGCCGGGAATGAGGCCGATGCGGTACGGCACGTGGAGTTTATCCTGCAGGCCGTATTGCAGCCGGTCGTACTGCTTCGTGACGAGGGATGAGACGAGGAAGCTGACGCGGCTCACGTTGAACACGGCGTCCTTATAGGCGATTTCCTTAGGCAGAACGGCGCGGGCGTCTTCTGTAAAGACTTCCACGTCGGGAGATACGGTAATAAAGGATAAATCATCTCCGACAGGCACGACGTTGGTCATGGTCTTGCCGCTGTCCATAATGGAAATCGTCAGGCCTCCCAGCAAGGCCGGCGCGACGTTGTCCGGATGGCCTTCGATTTCCGTAGCCAGGGACAGCATGTCTTCCCTGCTCATCTTGGAGCCCGTCAAGGCGTCGCCGATGAGGATGCCGCCGATAATGGCCGACGAGCTGCTGCCCATGCCCCGTCCCGGCGGGATGCGGTTGACGAGCTTCACTGCGCCGCCTTTAGGCAGGAACCCGCCGTTGTATGCGGCGGCCCGTTCCATAGCCTGGCCGACCATATTATCGGCAAAGGTTTCGGGAATTTCACCCTTTCCCAAACCTTCGATTTCTACGGAAATAAACTCTTTATCATCTTCTGTAAAATATATTTCGTTGAAATAGTTGAGAGCGATGCCGACGGCGTCGAATCCCGAACCGAGATTCGCCGATGTGGCCGGCACCTGCACGTGCAGTGTTCTTGTCGTCATAATTATACCTCGATAACGCGGATCGCATTGGCAATCTTGCGGACGCAGGCCAGCTCTTCAATTTCTTTCAAGGATTGGTTCACCAAGCCGGCTGCCGAGCTGTCGATCAAGATGACGATTTCGGCGATTTCCGTCGTCTCATCTTTCTGGATCAAAGAGCGGATACTAATTTTATGCTGCGCCAGGACAGCGGAAATGCTGGACAATACGCCGGGCGCATTGTCTACGACCATGCGCAGGTAATAAGGCGCGCAAATCGAGTCCTGCGGCTTCAGCTTCGGGTCGTGCCATACGAAATCGCGGCTGCCTGTAATGTTGATGTTGCAGTGGAGAATGACGTTCATGACGTCGCTGACGACGGCGCTGGCCGTCGGAAGGGACCCTGCGCCCTGACCATAGAACATGACGTCGCCTACGCAGTTGCCGCGGACGTATACGGCATTGTACGCACCGCCGACGTTGGCCAGCGGGTGTCCCTTGCGGATAAAGGCCGGATGGACGTTCAAGGATATGCCGTCCCCATCCTGGCGGGCGATAGCCAGCAGCTTAATGACGTAGCCCATTTCCCGGGCATGCTGAATGTCTTCCTGGGCGATGTTTTCAATCCCTTCGACAGATACGTCATTAAAGGTAAGAGCCGAATGGAAGCCCAGCGTGGCCAATATGGCGATTTTACGTCCTGCGTCGTAGCCGCTGACGTCGTTCGTCGGATCCGCTTCGGCATAACCCTTTTCCTGAGCTTCCTTCAGCGCCGTTTCATAGGACATGCCCGTATCGGTCATATTCGACAAAATATAGTTTGTCGTGCCGTTCATGATGCCGATGATTTCTTCCATCGTATTGCTGTTGAGAGAGGAGTACATAGGCCGCACGATGGGAATCCCGCCGGCGACGCTGGCTTCAAACTGGAAGTCTACGTTGCATTCCTTAGCCATCTTCAGCAAAGGCATACCGTAATCGGCAATGAGGTCCTTGTTGGCGCTGACTACGCTCTTGCCTTTTTTGAAGCACTGCTCAATGCAGTCCTTGGCAAAATCGGCGCTGCCCATGACTTCAACGACAATCTCTATTTCGTCATCATTGACGATATCGGCAAAGTCCGTCGTAAGCAAAATATCGTCAGGCAATTCCATCTGTTCATATTTCGGCATATCCCGAATCAAGACGCGCTTAATCGTAATTTCCGTATCGAGCTGTTCTTCAATCAGCGGGCCGTTCATGGCCAGCAAATCGATGACGCCTTTTCCAACGGTACCGCACCCCAATAATGCAATCGACACTTTTTTCATAATAATCCCCCTTCTGAATCTTGTCTATATTCTCACGCCTGGCCGATGATTTCTACCTTGCGGACGCCGGACAGATCTTCCAGCCGTTTAATCAAATCATCGACGGCAATGGTCATTTCCTTCGTTTCAATGGAAATGCTGACATCGGCAATACCCTGCAGCGGAATGCCCTGATTTATCGTCAGGATACTGCAGTTGCTTTCCGCTACGGCATTTAATATCTGCGACAACTCGCCTGGCTTGTCCAATACCATAAGAGAAATCGTCACGACGCGCCCTTGTGTTACATCGTGGAAGGGAAAGACGTAATCCTTATACTTATAGTAGGCGCTGCGGCTCAAGTCCATAAGGCGCACCGCTTCGTTGATCGTCGTCTTCTGATTATGCTTTAAAAACTCTTTTACCCGAATCGTCTTCTTAATTGCTTCGGGAAGAATATCTTCTCGTACTAAGTAAAATTTGTAGTCTTTTTCTTCCTTCATGTCTGTTTCCTCCCTGCAAAATAGAAATACGTCTGCTGCAGCCCCTCAAGCAGCTTAGTCGCCGGACGCCAGCGCAGTGTCTGCTTCGCCAATGCATTATCCAGAGCCGAGCGGTAAATATCGCCGCTGCGGGCCTCTGCATAGGAAACGGGCACGGCTGTCTGGGAAAAATAAAACAGGATTTCCTTCAGCGCGTTGACCGTCGTTTCGATGTTGGTGCTGATATTATAGATTCCCGACGGCGCCTTTTCATCCATGGCGGCCATGTTGGCCCGGACGACGTCTTTGACATAAATAAAATCGCGGGACTGGTCGCCGTCGCCGAATATGGTAATCTCCCGGCCTTCTGCAATAGCGTCGGAAAAGATATAGACGACGCCGCCTTCGCCGTGGCTGCCCTGCCGTTCGCCGTAGACGTTGGAGTAGCGCAGAATTGCATAGGAAAGGCCGAACACGTCATGGTACATTTGAATATACTTTTCAGCCGTCACCTTCGTCAAACCATAAAAGGATGTTGGCTGAAGGGGCGCGTTTTCTGCCAGCGGCACCTGCACATTGTCCCCATATACGGCAGCCGAAGAAGAAAAGAGAAATTTTTTCACGCCAAACTGCCGGCATAGTTCCAATACATTCAGCAGCCCCATGATGTTGAGTTCTGCATCCTCACGGGGGTGTTCCATCGAATAGGGCACCAAGGTCTGCGCTGCTTCATGAAAGACGATGTCAAAAGCACCGTCTGCAAAAATACGGGCCAGCTCGTCCTTCTGCAATATATCCATTTCATAAAATACGGCCTGGTCATGGACGTGTTCCCGGCAGCCGGTACTCAAGTTGTCTATTACGACGACATGATGACCGGCTTCGACGAGACCGTCAACCAGATGAGAGCCAATAAATCCGGCTCCGCCTGTTACTAATATGTTCAATATATGTCACTCCCTGTACTGCATTTACGGCAGCTGGCCGTAATGGATTGGTTCTATATTCTGCTCTTTCATGAGCTGCCGTATGCGCGGCGAGATTAACGCATGAAATTCCTCTTCCCAATGATACCCCCAGGAAAAGGATTGGGAAAGAACCGCCGTGCTCCGCCCCGGATGCATCATGATTTCATGGACGCCGAAAGGCATATGCCGCAGGATATGCGCTAAGTTCGCCTCGGTCATATGGCCGCCGTCGACCATGCCCCAAAAATAGTCCGTCGTCGTAAACCGAAGACGCTTGACATCGGACATGGCTTTTCTCGCCAAATACGTCAAACCGTCCCGCCCCATGACGCGGCCCGGACTCGCCGCCATGACTTTAAACGAATAGGATTCCTTCGGAATGCGGAGACGATGGAGGCCGTATTTTTTCATCAAAGCCTGCACGATCTTCCACACCGGCGGCAGCATATGCATGTGCTGATGGCTGTCGACGTGGGTGACGTTCAGGCCGGCGCTCATGATTTTTTCCATCTGCGCATCCAGCTCCCGATATACCTGCTCGAAGTCTATCCGGCCCGTCCACATACGCTTTACGAGAGGGACGTAGCTTTCCGGCAGCAATCCGTTGTCGTCGACTAAGGTCGGAACTTCTTTCGGCGACAACACCGTCGGCAAGGCGCCGACGAGGCATAAATGAATGCCGACGCCAAGCCCGGGATATTGCCGCGCCAACGCGGCGGCCTCGTCAAAGGCCGGCCCCGACGCCAGGAGCGATGTGCTCAGCAGCAGTCTTTGCTCATGGGCTTCTATGACGGCCCTGTTTACTTCCGTATGAATGCCGAAATCATCGGCGTTGATAATTACTCTGTTCATCTCAGGTCACCGTAAAAAATCGAAATTTTTAAAATTCAATTTCCCTACGCTGGACAATTCACCGTCGCCGTAAGTCTTTCGGAAGGCGGCAATAGCCGAAGCGATGCCCATATAGGCTCCCTTGGGAAAGGTCATGCCGTACTGCTGAGCCAAACGGGCCATGGCGTCGACGAAAGCCTGCCGAGCCAGGATAGATGCCGCCGCGACGGCCGTATCCCGTTCGCCCTTCGTAACCTGGATGATTTGATGTGACGATGCTTCGTCTTGCAGTTCAGCTAAAACATATTCCTCTTTACCGAACTTATCGACTATTATACATGGACATTCGTATTTTGACAATAGTACACGTATGTTATGCCCATGTATACTGCCCAGGAGATGGTTTAAATTTTTTCGTTTTTGCTTAAAGGCCTGGTACCGGGCGTTATATTCCTCCGGCATGAGAACGGAGACGACGCAGCGGTCTCCCAGCATCTCCCGTATCTCTGCAGCCAGACGGGCAATCGCATCGTCCGTCAGCATCTTGCTGTCGCAGACGCCGAGACGGCGGAGCGGCGCTTCTTCATCAGCCTGAATCAGGCAGGCCGCCGCGACCAGCGGTCCGAATACGTCGCCCTTCCCCGATTCGTCGCAGCCCATCCAGCAGGAAATTCCCTGCGGATGCAGCCCCGCCGAGCCGCCCTGAGGAGCTGCGGCGGGAAGGGCCGCCCTTTCGCCCGTCGCCAGAGCCGTTAAGGTCTGTTTCAGCGCTCCGTCCTTTCCCTGCACGACGACGGACAGGCCCTTTTTACCGTAGTAAAAATTGACCGTCCCTTCGACCGTACCCTGGGCACAGACGACTTGATGCCCATAATTTATGTCCTTTTCCCGCACGCAGCGAATCTGCGCCGCAGCGAGCTTGCGTTTAAAATCTTCAACAATTGGTTGCAGTTTTACATCCATATAGTCTATACGCCTCTTCCTTCGCCTTTCGCTGCCATTCCTTCAGCGCCGTCCCGGTCCGCGCGGCAGCGGCACGGCAGTCGTCGTATTCGGCGGAAATATTCATAACCTTCCCGTCGTAAGAGCTTATCTTGCAGCGAATCTGTTCGCCGTCTACGCAGACCGTCTCGATTCCCCGGCTGCAAATCCTGCGCCGGACAGGAAAATACCGGATGCCGATGGACGTCGTTTCAGCAAATATAAGGGCCGCAGCATTCTCTATCAGTTCCTCCGGGCACAATACGCACAGCATAGAGGCCATGCGGCATTTTTTCATCATCATGGGTATAGCCCACACATCGTTGACGCCTAAGTCCAGCAGCTTTTGAAATACGTATTCCATGTTCTGCGGATTCATATCGTCAATATTGGCTTCTATTTGCCACAGCGTTTCCATGACCTCACCTCATCCGATTGATCATATCGGCCATGCGGCCGGCGCCGAAACCGTTGTCGATATTGACGACGGACACGCCGGCGGCGCAGCTGTTGAGCATGGCCAGCAAAGCCGACAAGCCGTGAAAATTAGCGCCGTAGCCGATGCTCGTCGGCACGGCGACGACCGGTTTGTCTACGAGGCCGCCTACGACGCTGGCCAAGGCCCCTTCCATACCGGCGACGACGACGCAGACGTTAGCCCGGCGGATCTCTTCGCTGCGATTCAGCAGACGGTGCAGGCCGGCAACGCCGACGTCGTAAATGCGCTCTACCTTATTTCCCATGATTTCCGCCGTCAACGCTGCTTCTTCGGCAACAGGAATATCGCTGGTACCGGCGGTGATGACGGCGATGACCCGGTCGCCGTTGACGACGGTTTTATCCTTAAACTGGTAGACCATGCAGGCCAGTTCGTCGTACTGCGCGTCGGGGATTTCCGGCGCAAGCTTGTCATACACGTCTTTGGAAGCCCGCGTGCCGATGACGTTATCATACTGCTTCATGAGAACGCGCAGAATCTGCACCGACTGTCCGACAGTCTTTCCGGCACAGTAGACAACCTCCGGAAAACCGCATCGCTTCTGGCGCTGTAAATCCAGATTAGCAAAGCCCAAATTAAGAACAGACGGTTCATCATGCTGCAAAGCAGCTGTTGCTGCTTCCAGTGTCAGCGCGCCCTCCTTATACTGCTGCAAAATCATTTCTATCGTATTATTCATCATATTTCTCCTTAAATCCATTTGCTTCCCAGGCCTTATACACAATAACGCCTACAGACATGGAAAGATTCAATGATTCCGTATCGCTGCGCATAGGAATGGTCAGCACCTCGCTGCACTGTTCAATCAGCGTATCAGATAAGCCGTTTCCTTCATTGCCGAAGGCCAGTACGACAGGCCGTGCATACGCCGCCTGAGCGTACGATGTTGTCCCCTGCGGTGCTGTTCCCAACAAAACCCTCCCCTGCTGACGGCAAAATTCAATCAGCTGCGCTTCACTGACATCCTGCACAATAGGAACTTTGAATATGGCCCCCATAGCACTGCGGATGGTCTTGTCATTATATACGTCGACGCTGCCTTCGCTCAGCAAAATCGCCGCGGCATTCGCCGCTGCCGCCGTCCGGATAATCGTCCCTAAATTTCCCGGATCCTGAACGGCCTGCAAATACACGACGGCCTGACGCGGCGCAAGGCCATTCAGTTCGTCGAGAGACACTGTGACATACGGCAGCATCGCTGCGATACCCTGCGGCGCTTTCGTGTCCTTCAGCTTGTCGTACACGCTGTCCGTCACGGAAAAAAACGTCCAGTCCAGGACCCGCCCCATGTCGTATATGTCTTGAACCTTCTCATGTTCCCTGCCCTTCGGCGAAAGAAAGCAAACGGCACGGCGAATGCCGCTTTCCGCTGCGTCTCTGACGACGCGCATTCCTTCGACGAAGACCATCCGCTCCTGCTGCCGTCCCTTTTTCTGCTTCAGCGAGCAGGCTTTTTTGATCCATTGATTGTCGCGGGACGTAATGGATTTCATCGCTTCATACTTTATTTCCTGCATATCTGACTCCTCTGCCCATAACTTAAATAAGTGCAATACCCCTCTGGATATTGCACTTATACTGCGTACCTGCCTTACGCCTTACTTCGTCTCATCCTGCCGGTTGGACTGCAGCAAGCTGTCGCGGTTCTGCTTGATGCTGGACAAGGTCTTTTCCAACGTCGATTCGACGTATTTCAAGACGTCGCCGGCGTATGTAATGGAACTGCTCTTCAATTCTTCCGAAGACTGATTGGCGTCCAGAATAATCTGATTCGCCCGTTTCTGCGCCTGGCGCACCAGTTCGCTTTCTTCTGTCAATTTGGCAATATAGTCCTTGGCCTGCGCCACCATGCTGTCGGCATGATGCTGCGCGTCGGCAATGATCTTATCTTTTTCGGCCAGTACCTTTTTCGATTGTTCCAGCTCAGCCGGCATGGATTCCTTCAAGTCGTCGATGATCTGCAGGAGTTCTTCTTCCTCGATCATCTTTTTATTTGTAAAAGGAACCTTCGATGCGTTCATTACCAAGCTTTCCAAATCTTCCAACAATTTATCCGAATTCATGTCTTCCACCCCTACGCCTGATATTTATCTTTGAACTTTTCTTTCAACTTCTGTTCTACGTACTCGGGCACCATGTCGTCGAGCTTGCCGCCGAAGCACGCCAGTTCGCGGATGCCTGTAGAGCTGATAAAGGAATACTTTGTACTCGTCATAATAAATACGGTTTCAATATCCGGTTCGACTTTTTTCATGAGCAGCGCCCGCTGGAATTCGTATTCAAAATCGCTGAGGGCCCGCAAGCCGCGTATAATGATCGTCGCGCCGTGTTCGATGGCGTATTCGTTCAGCAAGCCATGAAAGCTGGCTACTTCGATATTGGGAATATGACGCGTCGTTTCCCGAAGCATGTCTTCCCGTTCCTCCATCGTAAACAGCGGCTTTTTCGACGGATTTTCAAATACGGCGATAATAAGCTTATCTACTAATTTGCTGCTGCGTTCAAAAATATCAATGTGTCCATTCGTCACGGGGTCGAAGCTGCCCGGACAAATTCCGATTTTCACGATTCAATTCCTCCCTGATGCCTGCGGATAAAGGCGATGCGCGTATCCTTTCCATAGGCTTTTTCTCTGATGATCTCATACAGCAGGCTGTCTGCTATCTCTTCGTCCCTGCTGTGTTCCATGAGAAGTAATCCGTCAGGAGCCAGCAAATCGTATTGACATATTAAAGCAATCGTACTATTCACCAAATTCTTATTATACGGTGGATCCGCAAAAATATATTGAAATTGACGTCCCTGCAGCCGCACCAAGGCCTTGCCGGCCTCCATGCGGAGGATTTCATACTGCCCGCCAAAGCCGCACAATTCGGCGTTCTGCCGAATCAGGGCCTGCGTGTAGTGGTCGATAAACACGCAGTGCGCCGCGCCGCGGCTCAGGGCTTCCAGGCCCAAGGCTCCCGTGCCGGCAAAGATGTCCAGCACAGAAGCACCTTCCAGCACGCCGTTGGCCAATATGTTGAACAAGCTTTCCCTCGTACGGTCCAGCGTCGGCCTCGTCAGCATGCCTTTCGGCGATTTCAATATTCTCCCTTTTGCACTGCCGGATATGATTCTCACATAATCACCTGCTCGTACACAAACAATTATACACGTTTTTCTTTACATATCAAATAGCAAAGGCCCATAAGAAAAAGAAAATTTTTCCTTAGTTTTTCTTGATTCTCTCTACCTTCAGTTCCCGTCCCTGCATGAGGCGGATGATGTTGTCCTTATGGCGCACGACGACGAGGACAGCCGCAATCAAGCCGAATATCGTGAGCGGCAGGGGCTCGTCGAAGAAGTACATCAAAACCGGCACCAGCACGGCGGCGACAATAGAGCCGAGAGATACGATGCGCGTCGCCGCGACGATAGCACACCATATGGCGAAGACGATGAGCGTTTCCCAAGGAGCCAGGAACAAGATGATGCCCAGACCGGTGGCCACGCCCTTGCCGCCTTTAAATTTCAGGAAAATAGAGCAGGAATGGCCGACGAGAGCCACGCAGCCGCCGAGCACCATGAGGTAGATGCGCTGGTCTTCCGGCATGGCCATCGCCGAAGCGGCGACTTGCCCCAAATACACGCCGAGCATACCCTTGGCGACGTCCAGGATGAGGACGGCCAGGCCGCCGGCGGCGCCGAAGACGCGGTAGGCGTTCGTCGCGCCCGTATTATGGCTGCCGTAGTCCCGCGGGTCCGTATGGTAAATGGCCTTGCCGATGACCAGGCCGCTCGGAAAGGAGCCCGCGATATACGCTAAGAGCAAGCAAGCGATTCCCATCATCATAGGGCGTCACCATCCTTCTTTCCCCGCAGTATCAGGCGAATCGGCGTACCTTCAAAGCCGAAGGTTTCGCGCAGCCGGTTTTCCAAAAAGCGCAGATAGGAGAAATGCATGAGCTGCGGCTCGTTGACAAACAAAATGAACGTCGGCGGCTGCACGGAGGCCTGCGTCATATAATAGATTTTCAGCAGCTTGCCGCCCTTGGCCGGTGGCGGATTGGTCAGCTGGGCGTCTTCGATGAGCTCATTCAGCACGCTCGTCGACACGCGCATGTGCTGCTGCTCCGATACAAATTTGACCATGTCGGCCAAGCGGTTGATGCGCTGCTTGGTCAGGGCCGAAGCAAACAAGATCGGCGCGTACTGCAGGAACGCCAGCTCGCGGCGGATGTCTTCTTCGTACTTCTGACTCGTCTTGCTGTCCTTGGTCACCAAGTCCCATTTATTGACGACGATGACGCATCCCTTGCCGGCTTCGTGGACGTAGCCGGCAATTTTCTTATCCTGCTCCGTCACGCCTTCGACGCCGTCCAATACGAGGACAGCCACGTCGCAGCGGTCTACGGCCCGCAGGGCGCGGACAACGCTGTACCGTTCGACGGGGATATCGATTTTCCCCTTGCGGCGCATGCCTGCCGTATCGATGAGGACGAACTTAGATCCTTCGTATTCCCAATGGGTGTCGATAGAATCGCGGGTCGTGCCGGGCATATTGCTGACGATAACCCGGTTCTGCCCCAGCAGGGCGTTGGTCATAGATGATTTGCCTACGTTCGGACGGCCGACGAGGGCGATGTGTATCGTTTCTTCGTCGTCTTCTTCATAGGGCACGTTTTTGATGTGCTTTAGCACTTCGTCCAGCAGGTCGCCCAGGTTCATGAGGTTGACAGCCGAAATGCCGATGGGATCGCCCAGGCCGAGGCTGTAAAATTCATAAATGTTCATGGACAGCTCTACGCTGTCGATTTTGTTGACTACCAAAATGACCGGCTTGCCGCTGGAGCGGAGGATGCGGGCGATATCTTCATCCTGAGGCTGAACGCCGGCTTTCCCATCGACGACGTACAGGATGACGTCGGCTTCGCGGATAGCCAGCTCTGCCTGATAGCGCATGCTCGTGAAGATATGATTTTCCGAATCGACGAATTCGATGCCGCCCGTATCGATCATAGTAAATTCCTGATTGAGCCATTCTGCGTCATAGTAAATGCGGTCCCGCGTGACGCCGGGAATATCCTCTACGATAGAAATGCGCTTCTTGACAATAGCGTTGAATAACGTCGACTTGCCTACGTTCGGCCGGCCGACGATAGCTACTAACGGTTTATACATACCAGTTTCCTGTTGTCCTTTCTTAATATGAAAAAAGGATAACCGGGCATGCCGGCTATCCCCCTTCGTTGAAAATTATTCGCCTTCTACAGCGTCGTCAGCTGCTTCGGCCTGTTCTTGTTTGTCCAGATAGTTGCGAACTTCCTGTTCTTCTTCATCTTTCTGAATAGCCAGGACACTCAAGGATATTTTCTTTTTATCCGTGTCGATGCCGATGATCTTGACGTTCATAACGTCGCCGATGTTGACCAGGTCTTTAACGACGGCACCGCGTTTTTCCGTCAGTTCGGATACGTGGAGCAAGCCCTGGAGTTCGGGATCGATCGCCAAAATAGCGCCAAAGGGAAGGAGCTTCTTAACTTCGCCTTTTACGACGTCGCCGACTTCAAATTTTTCGATAGCAGCGATCCAGGGATTCTTCTGGAGCGCTTTCAAAGACAAGGAAATGCGGTTCCGTTCCTGATCGAATTTCTGTACCAATACGTTAAGCTTTTCGCCGACCTGAAGAACGGCGTCGACGGAGCTTACGCGCTTCCAGGAAATGTCGGAAATGTGGAGCAGGCCTTCTACGCCGCCCAAGTCGATAAACGCGCCGTACGGCATGATTTTAACGACTGTGCCTTCGAGAACTGCGCCTTCTTCGATATTCTGCAGCGCTTCAGCCCGTTTCTGTTCCCGTTCTGCTTCCAAAACGGCTTTACGGGACAAGACGAGACGGTTTTTGTGTTCGTCAATGTCGATGACTTTGACCTGGAAGGTCTGGCCGACGAGATTATCCAAAGATTTTACGAATTTAACGTCGCCCTGGGACAGGGGAATAAATCCGCGCAGGGATTTGATGGAAACGACAAGGCCGGCCTTGTTTGTTTCTTTGCCTACGCATTCGACGAGCTGATCGTTTTCAAAAGCGTCGCGAACTTCTTTCCAGTCTTCGACTTTCTTCATCTTGACGAGAGACACGACGATAGAGCCTTCTTCTTTAATATTGTTGGCAATTTCTACGGTCAGTTCGTCGCCGACGTGAATGACGTCGCTGGCTTTTTCCGGAGCAGGAACGGCAATTTCCTTCTTCGGCAGAATGGCTTCTGCTTTCGTACCGATGGAAACATAGGCAGCATCATCGTTCACAGAAATAACCGTGCCCTTTACCACGTCGCCTTTCTTTGGATTTTCTTCATAGTCGTACTGATCCAACAATTCTTCACTCATTACTTCTGTGCCTTCAGCTTGCAAATTTTCCATAATATCAACAACCTCCTGTATTATCCAATCCGGTGTGGAAGCACCGGCTGTAATGCCTATATGATTCATACCACGAAAGGCCGCCGTGTCTAATTCAGCCGCCGTTTCAATATGGTATGTAGGGCAACCCTGTTCTCTGCATACCTGCGCCAGCCTTCCCGTATTGGCGCTGTTCCTGCCGCCGACGACGATCATGGCGTCTACCTTGCCGGCCAATTCCACAGCGGCGTTCTGGCGCTGCTGCGTCGCCGTGCAGATAGTCATGTGCACGTCTAAATCGTTCGTCTTCGTCTTCAGGATTTCGGCAATGCGCTTGAATTGCTCTTGGGAAAAGGTCGTCTGGACGACGACTCCCAGTGATTCAGAAAAGGGAATTTGTTCTGCTTCAATTTCCCTATCTATTATAATAGCACGATTTGCCCCCCATTGTGAAATACTAATTACTTCAGGATGGGCTTTTTCGCCTATAATTACTAAATTTTTTCCTTCTTCGACGATTTTTTTCGCGTCTTGCTGTGCTTTTTTGACATGGGGACACGTCGCGTCGATGACGCGTATGCCCCGCCGGGAAGCTTCTTCATAGACGCTGGGGCCAACGCCGTGCGAGCGAATCAGGACCGTTTCGCCGTCGCCCACTTCGTCGAGAGAATCGACGGGAGCCACTCCCTGTGCGGATAGACGGGCTACGACCTGTGGGTTATGAATGATAGGCCCCAGGGTTTTCGTCCCCGTTTCCGCCTGCGACGCCATGTCCACGGCCCGGCGCACACCGTAGCAAAAACCGCAGGCCTCGGCAATAGTTACCTTCATTTTTCTGTCCCTCCATGCCGATTTAGCATAGCTAAGACAATTTCCCGAATTTCTTCTGAAAATTGCCGTATCGCTTCCTTATCGGCCTTTTTATCTGCCGGCGGCATGACCGGTTCGCCGAATACGATCTGCACGGATCCCGTTTTCTTCGGCAGCTCTCTCGAATTGACGACGACTGCCGGAAGGACCGGCACGCCTGCCTTGATGGCAATACCGGCGAAGCCGTCGTGAAACGGCCCGAGTATGCCCTGGCACTTGCGCGTCCCTTCGGGAAAAATGCCGAGAACGCCGCCGCTTTTCAGCACGCGGAACGATTCTACAATGGCCTTTTTATCGATGCGGCCCCGATGGACGGGAAAGGTATGGACATACCGCAGAAACCAATTCATAATCGGGTTGCGGAACAGCTCTTCTTTCGCCATGAAGTGGATGAGGCGATGGCGCACCGCCGTTCCCAGCAAAGGCGGGTCGAAGTAGCTGGCGTGATTGCACACGATGATAAAAGGCCCCTCAGCCGGAATATGCTCTTCGCCGTAGACTTTCATGCCGATGAGTGTGTAAGTCACGAAGTTGAATATCCGGCGGATAATCCAATACGAAATGGCTTTCATCGACAGCGCTGCTGAATTAAATCGGTAATCGCATCGGCCGTTTCTTCCAGATTTAATTCGCTGTTGTCGAGAAGGATCGCGTCGTCGGCCTGTCGCAAGGGACTGACGGCGCGGTGAGAATCCATATCGTCGCGGGACGCTATGCTGGCCGCAATGTCCTCCAGCGTTTCCGTACCGCCTTTCGCCTGTACTTCCAGGTAGCGGCGGCGGGCCCGCGATTCGACGGACGCCGTTAAGAATATCTTCAAATCGGCCTTCGGCAGCACGACGGTGCCGATGTCGCGGCCGTCCAAAATGACGCCGCCTCCTTCGGCCATGTTCCTCTGTAATTGTACCAGTTTTTCCCGTACGACTGCAAGAGCTGAAACGGAAGATACGCGAGAAGATATATCCTGCGTGCGGATGGCGTCGGTAACTTCCCTTTCGCCGACGAACACGCGGCACTTATCTTCCAGCGGCTCCAGCCGGATGTCGATGCGCTCCGTCAGCGCCCTGACGGCCTCCGCGTCTCCTATATCGATTTTTTCCTGCAGCATCGCCCAGGTAAAGGCCCGGTACATCGCGCCCGTATCAATGTACAAATACCCCAGTCTCTTGGCCACCAGTCGGGCGGCGCTGCTCTTTCCGGCTCCGGCCGGCCCGTCGATGGCTACGGTCAAACGTTCCATCCCTTATTCCTCCTTTGCCGCTGCCATGCCGGCTACGTAGCCCGTCGAAAAGGCAGCCTGCAGATTATATCCGCCCGTATAGGCGTCTATGTCCATTACCTCGCCGGCAAAATACAGTCCCGGCGTCAGCTTGGATTCCATCGTCTTGGGATTGATTTCCCGCACGCTGACTCCGCCGGCCGTAACGATGGCTTCCTCGATAGGCCGCGTCCCCGTAATCGTCAGGGTCAGCGCCTGCAGCGAATCGACCAGATCTTGCCGCTGCTCGCGGGAAATCTGGTTGACCTGACAACGGCCGTCGATGCCGGCCTGTTCCAGCACGATGGGAATGAGCCGCTGCGGCAGCAGGTCTTTCATGGCGTTTTCCGCTTCCTTGCGGATGTATTTCTGGAAATCGCGCTGCACGCGCTGATCCAGCGTTTCCTTAGACAAGGCTGGCTTCAAATTGATGCGCAGCTGCATGGGATACTGGCATTGCTTCTTATGCGCCGCCGCCGCGCTGAGCATGAGGATAATCGGCCCCGACACGCCGAAATGGGTAAAAAGCATTTCGCCGAACTGCGAGGCCAGCATCTTCCCCCGCTTCCACAGGGAGGCCTCGACGTTGCGCAGCGACAATCCCGACAACGCATGGGGCCACGTTTCCTTCGTCGTAAAGGGAATGAGCGACGGCTTGAGCTCCGTCACGGCGTGGCCCAGGCTCTTAGCAAAGCCGTATCCGTCGCCGCTAGAACCCGTGACGGGATAGGACATGCCGCCCGTCGTAATAATGCAGGCATCGCCTTCATACTGCCCGGCCTGCGTACGGACCGCAAAAGTATCGCCCCAGCGCTGCACGGCCGTCGCCGCCTCGTTCAGGCGGATATGCACGCCGGCGCGGCAGAGGCGGTCATACAAGAGCTTGCGCACTTCAATGGCGCTGTCGGACTGGGGAAAAACGCGGCCGCCGCGTTCTACTTTCGTTTCCAGTCCCCACTGATGCAGCAAGTCCAGCAGGTTTTCATTGGAAAACTGGCCGTAGGCGCTGTACAGAAATTTCCCGTTTCCCGGCGTATGGGCGACGAACTCGTCCATGGCGCAGGCATTGGTCAAATTGCAGCGGCCCTTGCCGGTAATGCCCATCTTTTTTCCGACAATATTATTTTTTTCCAGCAGCGTAACCGACGCGCCCTGTCCGGCCGCAGCCAAGGCAGCCATGATGCCGGCGGCGCCGGCGCCGATGATAATGACGTGTTTCATCAGACGTTCCCGCCCTTTTATTTGTATTTATACAGCTCGGCGACTTCTTCAGGCTTCAGGCTGCGGTACGAGCCGCGCTTGACGCCGCTCAGGGTCAAGAAGGCGTACTGGACGCGGCGCAAATTGTGCACCTGAAATCCGAAATGCTCGATCATGCGGCGTACCTGGCGGTTTTTCCCTTCGTGAATCGTAATTTCTATCGTCGTCAGGCCGCTCTTGCTGTCGAAGCCGACGTAGTATACGTCGGCAGGAGCTGTCATGCCGTCTTCCAGCGGCACGCCGTCAGCCAGATTCTGCAGTATCGTATCGGAAATGCGTCCTTTGACTTTGACTTCGTAGGTCTTATCGACCATCGTGCTGGGATGCATGAGGATGTTGGCCAGCTCGCCGTCGTTAGTCATGAGCAGAAGGCCTTCCGTATTTTGGTCCAGCCGCCCTACGGCGTAAATGCGGTCCTTTTCCTTGCGGAAATAATCCATGACCGTCGGCCGGCCCTGGTCGTCGCTGGACGTCGTAATGACGCCCTTGGGCTTATTAAATAAGTAATAATGCTTAGGCTGCGCTTCCAGCCGTTTGCCGTCGACGAGGATGATATCCTTATCGGGATTTACCTTCGTCCCGAGCTCGCGGACGATGACGCCGTTTACCCGGACCCGTCCGTCTAAAATCATCTGCTCCGATGCGCGGCGCGACGCGATGCCGCAGTTACTCATTACCTTCTGTAGCCTTTCCATCTATATCCTCCTGTATCTCTTCGCCGGCAGGCGCCGTCAGCTCCGGCGGCACGCGGCCGGCCAGTTCTTCCAGCGAATCCATGCCGATGCATTCCAAAAAATATGCCGACGTGCCGTACATAATCGGCCGTCCCGGACTATCCTTCCGTCCCAAATCTACGATCAGCCCCTGCTGCAGCAGAGACGATAAAATGCGCTCCGACGACACGCCGCGCAGCTTTTCGATATCGGCCCGCGTGACAGGCTGCTTGAAGGCCACGATAGCCAGTACCTCCAAGGCCATGGGCGACAGCTCCGCCACGCCTGTCCGCACCCATTTGACTGCGTCGTACAGCTCGGGCCGCGTGACCAGCTGATACCCTCCGGCAACGCGGATGAGCTTGAGGCCGCGCCGTTCGTCGAGAACCTGCTCCAGCGCCGAAGCCGCCGCTTCCGTTTCTTCGCGGCTCCAGCCCGTATGGGCGCAAATATCGGCCGCCGTCATAGGCTGGCCGCTGAGAAACAGCAGCGCCTCGAGCAGCGCTTCCGGCTTATGCGTATGCGCCGGCATACCGCAAGGCAACGGCATTCCCATCCTCTCCCTCCGAAACAGTATGGCAGGTTCCCAGCTTAATGAGCTCCAATACGGCCAGGAAGGTGACGACGAGCTCGACCTTGGAGCGGCACCGGCGAAATACGGCCAGCACGGAAGCCGGCCGCGCCGTTTGGCGCAGCTGGTACACGACGCGCTGCATGCACTCTTCCACGCTGTATATTTCCTGTCGGATATGAACCTCCGGCGGCTTTTTTTCTTCCAGCGCCCGATATACGAGGCGAAAAGCCCGATATAAGGCGTCGCGCTCGATCTTCCCGACAAAGCGGGCCTGATAGGGCATAGGCGTCGCCGGCCGTTCCAGCATATGGCTCCGCTGCTCCCACAACGCGCCCATGACGCCGGAAATTTCTTTCATCCGCTTGTACTCGACGAGCTGGCGGACTAACTGGTCCTGCAGATCTTCTTCGTCTTCTTCCGGCTCCGCCTTAGGCGGTTTAGGCAGCAGCAGGCGCGACTTAATCTGCAGCAGCGTCGCCGCCATGACGAAAAACTTGCTGGCGTAATTGACGTCGAAGCCGTCGAGCTGGTCGACGTAGGCGTTGAACTGATTGGTAATCTCCGCTATGGGAATATTGTAAATATCGACTTTATTTTTTTCGATTAAATACAACAGCAAATCCAAAGGCCCTTCGAAATCAGATACTTTGTACTGATATGCTTCCATACAGACCGCCATTCTTATATTATAAATTAAATGAAAGAATATTACAAAAAAGGTTTGGATTTCCATCCAAACCTTTTAAACATTCTGTAAGACGTGCCGGCTGAAGCCAACGTAACACTCACAGTACTGTGTTATTCATTTGGTGCCGGGGACCGGAATCGAACCGGTACGGATATTTCTATCCGACGGATTTTAAGTCCGTTGCGTCTGCCAGTTCCGCCACCTCGGCACGACGAGAAATATGGAGGCGGCACCCAGAATCGAACTGGGGATGAAGGTTTTGCAGACCTCTGCCTTACCGCTTGGCTATGCCGCCATATTATGGAGCGGAAAACGAGGCTCGAACTCGCGACCCCCACCTTGGCAAGGTGGTGCTCTACCACTGAGCTACTTCCGCATGTAGATGGTGCTCAGGGACGGAATTGAACCGCCGACACGGGGATTTTCAGTCCCCTGCTCTACCGACTGAGCTACCTGAGCAAAATATGGCGACCCCGATCGGATTTGAACCGACGATCTTCGCCGTGACAGGGCGACATGTTAAACCGCTACACCACGGGGCCGTTTCATACTTATCGGAACCTCTCGCGTTCCGACAAAAAGTATTCTACCATGTCCCACTCGTTTTGGCAAGCCCTTTTTTTCATTTTTTTTATAATTTGCCCATTACGTTTCCCGAACTCCTTTGGCCCCCTGTATCAGGCGAAAAAAATCCCCTGCCCGGACAGGGGCAAGGGACTTGTATTCCATATTATTTTGCATAATCGATCATTCGCGTTTCCCGAATGACGACGACTTTGATCTGACCGGGATATTCCAGTTCGGCCTCGATCCGCTTGACGATGTCGTGAACGAGGAGAACACAATCCGATTCGTCGATCTTTTCCGGTTTGACCATGACGCGGATTTCGCGTCCGGCCTGTATGGCAAAGCAATCTTCGACGCCGTCGAAAGATTTTGCGATTTCTTCCAGTTTTGTCAATCGCTTCAGGTAGTTTTCCAGCGTTTCCCGTCTTGCACCTGGCCGCGCCGCCGATACGGCGTCCGCCGCCGACACGAGGACAGCTTCGATGCTCCGCGGCTCTTCGTCGCCGTGGTGCGCGGAAATACAGTTGATGCTCAGCTTGGATTCGCCGTACTTCTTGGCGACTTCCGCGCCGATAGATACGTGGGTGCCTTCCAATTCATGATCCAGGGCTTTGCCGATATCATGAATCAAACCGGCTCGCTTGGCCAGCGTTTCGTCTACGCCGAGCTCGGCGGCCATAATGCCCGCCAGCTGGGATACTTCGATAGAATGGCGCAGTACGTTCTGGCCGTAGCTCGTACGGTACCGCAGACGCCCCAGGATCTTGATGAGTTCCGGATGCAGGCCGTGAACGCCTGTTTCATACGTCGCCTGTTCGCCGGCTTCGCGGATCTTCTGGTTGACTTCCTTGCGGGCTTTTTCCACCATTTCTTCAATGCGCGCCGGATGAATACGTCCGTCGGCGATGAGCTTTTCCAAGGCGATGCGGGCGATTTCGCGGCGAATGGGGTCGAAGCACGACAAGATGACGGCTTCCGGCGTATCGTCGATGATGAGGTCGACGCCCGTCAGGGTTTCGATAGCCCGGATATTACGGCCTTCCCGGCCGATAATACGGCCTTTCATTTCGTCGTTCGGCAAGGATACGACGGAAACCGTCGTTTCCGCTACGTGGTCGGCAGCGCAGCGCTGAATCGCCGTGGCGATGATTTCCCGCGCCTTTCCTTCGGCTTCTTCCTTCGCTTCGTCTTCCATCATCTTGATCATTTGAGCCGTTTCGTGCTTTACCTCCGACTGCACGTTGCAAAGGAGGAGCTCCTTCGCCTCGTCGTATGTAAGGCCCGAAATCCGTTCCAGTTCAGCCATTTCCTGGGCGTGAAGCGCTTCGATCTTTTCCTGGATTTTCGTCACTTCGTCTTCCTTGCGCTGCAACGATTCCTCTTTCTTTTCTATGGACTCAAATTTCTTGTCTAAATGTTCTTCCTTCTGCAGCAATCGCCGTTCCATGCGTTGTAATTCGCTGCGGCGCTCTTTATTTTCCCGTTCGGCGTCCGTACGCAGTTTATGTACTTCTTCCTTGCCTTCCAGGACAAGCTCCTTCTTGCGGGCTTCCGCGCTCTGCTGCGCCGTGGAAATAATCCGCTGCGCTTCTACTTCGGCCTGCCCGATCTTGCCTTCGGCAATGTTTTTGCGGTAAATATACCCTGCGCCTACGCCTATGACGCCGCAGACGATTGCTGCGACAATGCTAGCTAACATGTACTGATTTCACCTCCCCTTCATCAAAAAAAGCCGAACAGCAGTCCGGCTTTTTTATATGAGTATGTGTTGTTTACGTCATCTTCAAAAAACCTACAATTATGCAAAATATTTGACCAGTGTCAACCGGCTCATTTAATTGTAAAATTTTTTGATAACTATGTCAAGAATAAAAGTCATCCACGACGTTTCGAATCACCGAGGGAGAAAAACCGCGGTATTGAAGAAAACGGGCGATTTTCCGCGCGTCCCCTCCGCCTTTGAAGCGCTGAGCCACCAATCGCCGCGCCGCTTCGTCCTCGTCGGGCCGCTCCAGCTCGTCGGGAACGGGAAGATCCCGTCGGCGCAGGCAGTTGACGATGTACAAATGGCCGTACCGCCCCTTCTGGGCATACTGCTTGTACACGGCCCTGGCCAGGCGCTCGTCGTCGACGAACCGCTCTTCCTTCAACTTGGCGATGACGGCGTCTATTACCTCGCCGGCCGCCTCATGCCGCTCCAGCTTGCGGCGCAGCTCGCCTTCGCTGAGAAAGCGGACGTTCAGCAGGCGCAGCGATTTCGCGTAGGCTTCCTTATAATCCATACTTATTCGCCGTCAGCTTCTGCCAGCGTGTCAGGCAAGTCATCGGCCTGCATCGGTTCTTCCATCACGTCTTCAAACTTTTCCGGCTCAGCGGCTAAGGTGTCGCGGATAATCTGTTCGATTTCGTCGGCAATGTCGCCGTGTTCTTTCAGGAACACCTTGACGTTTTCCTTGCCCTGGCCCAACCGTTCGCCCTTATACGAATACCAGGTGCCGCTCTTTTCGATGATATCCATAGACGCGCCCAAATCGAGAATCGTCCCTTCGCGGGAAATGCCCGTGCCGTACATGATATCGAATTCGCAGTTTCGGAAGGGCGGTGCGACCTTATTTTTCACGACCTTGACCCGGGCCCGGTTGCCGATGACGTCGCCGCCGGCCTTAATCGCCTCGCCCTTGCGGATTTCCATGCGGATAGACGCATAGAATTTCAGGGCCCGGCCGCCTGTCGTCGTTTCGGGGTTGCCGAACATGACGCCGACCTTTTCACGGAGCTGGTTGATAAAGATGACGATGGCCTTCGATTTAGCGATAATGCCGGTCAGCTTGCGCAGGGCCTGGCTCATGAGGCGGGCCTGCAGGCCGACGTGGGAATCGCCCATTTCCCCTTCGATTTCCGCCTTCGGTACTAAAGCGGCTACGGAGTCGACGACGATGATGTCCACGGCGCCGCTGCGCACCAGTTCTTCCGTAATTTCCAGAGCCTGCTCGCCGTTGTCCGGCTGGGAGATGAGCAGTTCTGCCGTATCGACGCCGAGATGACGGGCATAGACCGGGTCCAAGGCATGTTCCGCGTCGATGAAGGCGGCAATGCCGCCGCTCTTTTGAGCCGAAGCGATGGCGTGGAGAGCCAGCGTCGTCTTACCGGACGATTCGGGACCGTAAATTTCGATGACGCGGCCGCGGGGATAGCCGCCGACGCCGACTGCCAGGTCTACGGCCAGGGAGCCGGAAGAAATGACTTCCATATTCATCTTGTCGGCTATATCGCCGAGACGCATGATCGCGCCCTTGCCGAAATCCTTTTCGATCTTGCGCATTGCGTTTTCAAGCGCAGTTTGTTTCGCATCCATAATATGTCTCCTATTCTCCTTGTTTCAAGATATATTGAACGGCGTAATAAATGGCCCGCGCTGCCGCCCGGCGCTTGACCTCCGCCCTGTCTCCGGGATAGATGTCGCGGTGGGATACGGTGCCCCACGGCCCGTCTACGCCCGTATATACGAGGCCTACGGGCTGTGCCTCCGTGCCTCCGTCCGGTCCGGCAATGCCCGTCGTGCTGACGGCGATGTCCGAACCGTACAGCTGCCTGCTGCCCCGGGCCATTTCGCAGGCCGTCTGGGCGCTCACTGCCGTATATCGTTCCAGCGTCTCATGAGATACGCTGAGTATCTGTTCTTTCATTTCATTGCAGTACGTGCCGGCCGACCCGCGGAAATAGGCCGACGCGCCGGGCACGTCCGTAATCAGGGAGCCGACGAGGCCGCCCGTACAGGATTCAGCCGCGCTGATCGTCAAATTCCGGCGCAGGGCTTCCCTCCCCAATACGTGAGCGACTGTTTCATCGTCGTAGGCTACAGCCGTCCGCTGCAGGCGGCGGCGCATTTCTTCTTCCAGCGGCGCCAGCATGTCCTTAGCCTCCGCTTCCGTCCGGGCCCGCGCCGTAATGCGCACTTCGACGAATCCCGGACGGGCGTACATGGCGATGGTTGGGTTCGACTGCTTCGTCACTAAATCCATGAGCTTTTCTTCAATGAAGGCTTCGCCCATATCGTAAATCTTGATGTACAGCGACTGGATATAGCCTTGGGAACCAAAGGTACGGAGCAAATACGGCTTCAGCCGATGCTCGTACATCCAGCGCATTTCCGTCGGCGGCCCCGGCAAGTGGACAAGGAGCTTGCCTCCTTTATGAATAGCTACGCCCGGCGCAGTACCGGCTCCGTTGGAAAAGATATCGGCTCCGGCAGGAATCATGGCCTGGCGCTTCTGATTTTCCGTCAGCTCCCGGCTGGGATGATGTTCCTTCACCCATCGGCGGATGTCTTCGACGATGTCGGGATGATATTCCAGCGGCGCATCCATGACCTTGGCGCCGACGATTTTCGTCACGTCGCCCTGCGTCGGCCCGAGGCCGCCCGTCGTGATGACGATATCAGCCCGCGACAAGGCCGTGCGGAATACCTGCTCCATCCGCTCAGGATTATCACCGACCGTCGTATGGTATACGACGGAAAAACCAAGCCTATTGAGTTCCTTAGACAAATACCGCGAATTCTCGTTGACGATTTCTCCGAGCAGCAGCTCCGAGCCCGTCGTAATGAGTTCTACTAACACTGGATTCACCTCGCCGTCATACCAGCTCTGCCACTAAATCGTAGGCGAAGCCCTGAACGATGCGCACCTGCACCATATCGCCGGGCTGCACTGCTTCCGCGTCTTCCAGATAGGTCAGGCCGTCTACTTCCGGAGCCTGCACCTCAATGCGTCCTACGGCCTGGCGCACGCCGCCTTCTTCCTGAATGCTTTCTACGAGGAAGGTATGAATCGTCCCCTCCAGCTCCTGATTGCGCCGTTCCGATACCTTGGCCTGAATAGCCATGAGGGCGTGATACCGTTCTTCCTTGACGTCTTCCGGAATCTGGCCGTCCATTCGCGCCGCTGCGGTGCCTTCCTCCTGGGAATACGTAAAGACGCCGACGTCGTCGAATTCCGTTTCGTCGACAAAATCGCACAATTCCTGGAATTCTTCTTCCGTTTCGCCGGGGAAGCCGACGATAAAGGTCGACCGCAGGGTCAGCTTGCGGCCATGACTGCAAAGCTTTTTCATCAAATTGCGCACGTCTTCTTCCGAATCGCGGCGGTTCATGCGTTTCAGCACGGACTGGGAAATATGCTGCAGCGGCAAGTCGACATAGGGGCAAATCTTTTCTTCTTCGACGATAAGATTCATCAATTCGTCCGTAAAATAAGACGGGTATAAATAAAACAGGCGGATCCAGCGGACGTCGTCTATGTTGACCAGCTCCCGCAGCAAATCGGGCAGGAGGGACCGGCCGGCCAGATCGACGCCGTAGCTCGTCGTGTCCTGGGCGATGATATTGATTTCCTTTACGCCGTCGGCAGCCAGCTGCTTTACCTCTTCTACGACCGAGGCGACGGGACGGCTGCACAGGCGCCCCCGCACGTGCGGAATGATGCAGAAAGAACAGCCGTTATTGCAGCCTTCGGCGATCTTGACGTAGGCACTGTACGACGGCGTCGTGCGCATGCGGCTCGTATGTTCATCGTACAAGTGGCTGACGTTATCCATAAAGCAGGCCCGTTCGCCCCGATTCGCCGCTTCGACGGCTTCCCATATCCGGTCCCACGAGCCCGTGCCCAGCAGGGCGTCGATTTCAGGCATCTCCTTCAGCAGCTCTTCCTTATACTGCTGGCTGAGGCAGCCCGTCACGATCAGCAGGCGGCATTTGCCTGTCTTTTTATATTCGGCGGCCTGCAAAATTGTATTGACCGATTCTTCCTTCGCCTTTTCAATAAAGGTACATGTATTGACGATGATAATATCGGCTTCGGCCAAATCGTCGGTAATTTCCATATGTTTATCGCGGAGAATGCCCAGCATTACTTCCGTATCGATGAGGTTTTTCGAGCAGCCCAGGCTGACGAATCCAATTTTTTCCATTTACGGCTCCTTTCCGAAGCGGACCGACTTGATCCACCAATCCTGCAGGGACCGGCGGCCTTCGGCCGTATATTGTTTTTTCACGGGGAACAGCGCCAGGCCGTCCCCTTTCGCATCCAGTACGTTCTTTCCCGAATCGCTGGTATAGGTCAAATAGATGTGGCTTCTGCGCAGGATGCCGTCTACGTCGTCTGAAAACAGCCAATTCAGAAAAGCGTAGGCCATTTCGCCGTCGGTACACCACTTGGTAATGGCCGCGCCGGTCAGCCAGTACGACGTGCCGTCGCGCGGATAGATGATGTAGATAGGCGCTCCGTCCTTGCTGTACTGACGAGCCATCGCCGCATCGACGACGCCGGCGTCGGCGTCTCCTCCGGCTACGATACGCACGTTTGACGACATAGACTGAGAATAAGACGTCACATGGCGCTGCAGCTCGCGCAGATATCTTCCCGCGCCGTCTCTGCCCCGCATTTCCACAAAGGAGCAGAGAAAGTCGCCGGCCATATCCATGGCCGCCAGGTCGGGAAAGACGAGGGTCAGGTTCGGATCCTGAAGCAGTTCGTCCCACGTCTGGGGAGACAATCCGTTGCGCTCATAATAGCTGCTGCTGATGATAAACACCATGGGATTCAGCCACAGTCCGGTCCAGTACCCGCCGTCATCCTTCAAGGATGACGGCACGGCGTCGGTCTGAGGTGACGTATATGCTTGAAGCATGCTGTCCTTCTTTTGATCCTGCAGCACCTGTTCCGACGCGATGATCATATCCGGCGGCGACGCCAAATCCGGCGACTTTAAGAGCTGTCGGATCTGCCCGTCCGTGCGGGTCTGCACCTGCACGCGCCAGCCCGTCTTTTTATAAAATTCATCGGCCAGCCCTTTGTTTACGTCGTCAGGCATGGCCGAATACACGACGAGATGCCGTTCGGCTTCATACGCAGCCTGCTCCTCTGCCTGCTTTTGCTTTTCCCATACATAGCAGCTCAATCCCAGCAGCGCCAGGATGAACACTGCCACGGCCATCAAAGGCATATATCGTTTCATTTTCTTCCCCTCGTATCCCTGCGCCTCGTCTTCTTCGGCAGCTGCAAGCTGCCGCGGCGCTGCGGCGTCTGTTCCGGCCGCGTTCCTTTAAGACGGCGCGGCGGAATGAGGCATTTCGGGCCAAAGCCGATGAGATCCCGCCGGCCGGCCTGGCACAGGGCCTTGTACACGATATCGTAGTTCGCCGGGTTCTTATACTGCATAAGTGCCCGCTGCATCTGCTTTTCTTCCGGTCTGCGGACGACGTATACCTTTTCTCCCGTAAGCGGATTCATTCCCGTATAATACATGGCCGTCGACAAGCTGCCCGGCGTGGGAATAAAGTCCTGCACCTGCTCGGGCTGCATATGCATATCCCGCAGAAATTCGGCCAGCTCCACGGCGTCGCGGAGCGTACAGCCTGGATGACTGGACATAAAATACGGCACGAGGTACTGTTTTTTGCCCAGTTTGCGGTTTGCCTCGTCAAACCATTCTTTAAATTTCAAAAAGGCCTGTACGCCGGCTTTTCCCATCAAGTCCGTCACGTGCTTGACGACGTGCTCCGGCGCTACCTTCAGCTGACCGCTTACGTGATACTGACACAATTCTTCAACGAATTTCTTATTATGATCAGCCAGCACATAGTCATACCGCAGCCCCGAGCGGACAAAGACCTTTTTTACGCCCGGAACCTGCCGGATTTTTCGCAGCAGCTGACGGTAATCCTCATGGGACGTGTCGAGATTCGGACAGACTTCGCTTCCGATGCAGTGGCGGCTGCGGCAGGCGCCGGATATGCGCTGCTTGCCGCAGGCTTCATGGCGGAAATTGGCCGTCGGGCCGCCGACGTCGTGAATGTATCCTTTAAAGTCAGGCAGCTCGGTCATCCGCTTCGCTTCCCGCAGCAACGATTCGTGGCTGCGGTACTGGATAATCCGGCCCTGATGACTCGTAATGGCGCAAAAGTGACAGTGGCCGAAGCAGCCGCGCTGACTCGTCAGGCTGAACTGTACTTCCTGCAGGGCTGGCACGCCGCCGGCCTCGTCGTACATGGGATGCCAGCGCCGCTGAAAGGGCAGCTCGTAAATCGCGTCCATCTCCTCTGTCGTCAGCGGCAGAGCCGGCGGCGTCTGCACGACAAAGCGGTTTTCCGACGGCTGGATAATCGTCCGGCCGTAATACGGGTCCTGCTCTTCATATTGGATTTTAAAAGCCTCGGCAAAGGCTTTTTTGTCGTCCCGAACCTCTTCATAAGACGGGCACATGACGGCTTTATCCGACAAGGGCGCGCGGTTCGTCACATAGCAGATGCCGCGTATGTCGTACATTTCCGCCGTCGTCTTTCCTTCGGCCAGGGCGTCGGCAATCTCAGCGACGGACCGCTCTCCCATGCCGTAGCTTAATATGTCGGCCTTGCTGTCTAACAAAATCGAATGGCGGACCTTATTGGACCAGTAGTCATAGTGGGCGAAGCGCCGCAGACTGGCTTCAATGCCGCCGATAATGATCGGCACGTCCTTATAGGCCTCGCGCATGCGGTTGGCGTAGACGATCGTCGCCCGTTCAGGCCGGCGTCCCGTTTCTCCGCCCGGCGAGTAGTTGTCTCGGCTGCGGAACTTCTTCGCCGCCGTCTTTTCATTCAGCATGGAATCGAGGTTTCCCGCCGTAATCAACGCCGCCAGGCGAGGCCTTCCCAAGGCCTTAAAGGGCTCTGCGCTGTGCCAGTCCGGCTGGGATATGATGCCGACGCGGTATCCCCGGCTTTCCAGCACGCGGCCGATGACCGCCGCGGCAAAGCTGGGATGGTCGACGTAGGCATCGCCGTTAATATATACGAAGTCGAGTTGATCCCAGCCCCGTTCTTCCATATCCCGGCGGCTGGTCACTAAAAATTGACTGCTCATACTTCTCCTCTTATATCATAATCCACACAATTAACAGCAGGAACAGAATCACGCCGGCAATAATCGTAATTTCCGGCCATTTTCCATTTCTGCCTTTTTTCTTCGCTTCCTTGTGTTTCGCTCTCTTCTTGTCTTTGCTCCGGCGTACGGGCATGGCCGCCCGCACCTCCGGCTGCGGCGTCCGCCCGGTCAGCGACGCCTTATACGTGTCCACCAGCGCGCCGCCGTCCATTCCCAGGCAGTTTCCGTAATTTCGGATAAAGCCCTTGACGAAGACGACGCCGGGAATATCATCATATCTATCTTCTTCCAGCGCGGCCAGGTACTGGCGCTTAATGTTCAACGCATCGGAAATTTCCTTCAATGTCCGCCCCTGCCGTTCCCGTTCCGTTCGTAAAACTTCTCCAACAGTTGGCACTATATCCCCTCCTCTTACGTTGTATCTTTTTATTATATACCATATGGCAGAAGATGGGAACTGTTCTACATATTGCTCAAATATTTCTGCTGCACCTCGTCGGCAGTCATCAATATATCTCTGGCCTTGCTGCCGTTATTCGGGCCGACGATGCCCATGGCTTCCATCATGTCGATCATGCGGGCTGCCCGGGTATAGCCGACGCGGAAACGGCGCTGCAGCATAGAAGCCGACGCCTGGCCTGTTTCCAGCACCATGTCGATAGCCTGCGGCATGAGGTCGTCTTCAAAGAATTCTCCTTCTCCGCCGCCGTTTTCTTCCTGAGCCTTCTGGACGGACTCGCTGTACTGCGGACGGCTCTGTGCTTTGATGTATTCGACGACCTTATCGATTTCCCCGTCGGAAATAAACGCGCCCTGGACACGCAGGGGCTTCGACGCCCCCATGGGATAAAAGAGCATGTCGCCCTTGCCGATGAGCTTTTCTGCGCCGGCCATATCGAGAATCGTCCGCGAATCGACCTGGCTCGATACGGCAAAGGCAATACGGCTCGGCACGTTGGCCTTAATCAGGCCGGTCAGCACGTCGACAGACGGGCGCTGCGTCGCCAGGACGAGGTGCATGCCGCAGGCCCGGGCTTTCTGGGCCAGCCGGCAAATCGATTCTTCTACGTCGCTGGACGCGACCATCATCAAGTCGGCCAATTCGTCAATGATGATGACGACAAAGGGCATGGCCGTTTCCGGATGCAGCTCGTTGTACCGCGAAATATCGCGGGTCTTCGTGTCGGCAAACCGCTTGTAGCGGTCGTCCATTTCCCGCACGGCCCAGCGGAGGACGCTGGCCGCTTTTTTCGGGTCCGTCACGACGGGTGTCAGCAAATGAGGCAGGCCGTTGTAGTTCGACAATTCGACGACCTTCGGGTCGATGAGAATGAGCTTGACGTCCTCCGGCCGCTGCTTAAACAAGATGCTGGCAATAAAGGTATTAATGCATACGCTCTTGCCCGAGCCCGTCGAGCCGGCGACGAGAAGGTGAGGCATCTTCGTCAAATCGGCGATGACCGGGTTGCCGGCAATGTCCTTGCCCAGGCTGACGGGCACGCCGCCGGCGGCCAGGCGGAAGGCGTCCGTGTCCAATACGTCGCGGAGCATGACGCCGGACAATTTTTTATTCGGCACTTCGATGCCCACGGCAGCCTTGCCGGGAATCGGCGCTTCAATGCGGATATCCGTCGCCGCCAGCTTCAAGGCCAAATCGTCGGCCAGATGGACGATCTTGCTGACCTTGACGCCTGCCGCCGGCTCTAATTCGTACCGCGTAACGGCCGGGCCCTGGCTGGCGTTCAGGATTTTAGCGTCGATATTGAAGCTCTGCAGCGTTTCCTGCAGAATGCGGGCGTTCTGCCGCACTTCGTCGCTCACGCCGCCGCTCTGCTCCTTGCCGTGCTGCAAAATGGACAACGGCGGCAGGCGATACGTCCGTTCCCCCTGCGCCGTAGGCACCGCGCTGGCTCCGGCCGGACCGATATCGGCAGCCGTCGCCGTCTGTTCTACTTCGACCGGCTTGATATGGGCCAGCTCTTCGTCCAGCACGTCCGTCGTACCGGCAAGGGACGGCCGGTCTTCACCGGCCTCTTCAGCGTCACAATTCTCATCTTCCGGCTCATACGCCCGTTCATCTTCCGGCAGCTCATAGGCCTCCTCCCGGGCTGTATCGGCATCGTCGGACAAATCGACGCGCGCTGCGCCGCTTTCAGCATATACAGGCGTATAGGCCACGTCGTCTTCCTCTGTTCCTTCAGGCGGCGCAGGCTCCAACGGCACGGGCGTCTTCGGCAGGTCCAAGGGCGCCCGTTCTTTTTCTTCTTCCTTCTGGAAATCAAAAATATGGGGCCGGTGCCATTCTTTAATAGCCGTAGACGCGCCCTGCAGGCCTTCGACGGCTTTATCCGACATCTTGGACACTTCCTCCGACGCTTTATGCGATACGAGCGTCACAGGCTTGGAAATAGACCATTTTTTCCATATAATCGCCGTCACAACGCAGGCTATGATGAGCACCAGCACGGCGCCGAACTGTCCCAGGAGCTCCCGCAGTGCCGAAGACAGCACCGCCCCGATGACGCCGCCGCCGACGCGCAGGCTCGCCGGCATGAATTCCGTTCCTTCGGGAATAAAGACGACGTGAATCCAGGTCAAAAATAAACTGTATATCCAAAACCCGACCAGCCATTGCTTCGTAACGGGGCAGGCCTTGCGGATCATGATGTACTTCAGCCCCAGCACGATGAGGGACAGGGACGCGACGATGCGGCCGAAGCCAAAGCCATAGGCCAGCAGCCCGTCCAGGGAATAGCCGATGCTGCCCGTGTCGACGCCGATAATGCCAATCGTCGCAAAAATTCCCAAAAAGATACAGACCAATCCGATAATTTCAAATTTCAGCAGGGGCGCGCCTTGCTTCGCCGTCCCCGTTTTCTTTCTCCGTCCCGTCGTCCGGCCAGTCTTGCGTGTCTTACGTTCTGCCATTCCATTCACCTTCTATATCTCACTTGCCGCCTCGCCGTTCTCGCCAGCGCGCGGCTATGTCCTTTTCCTTGCCGTAAGCCGACGGCTTGTAATACGCCTTGTCTTTCAGAGGATCCGGCAAATACTGCTGCTCTACCCAGCCGCCGGGGAACGAATGGGGATACTGATACCCTTCGCCCCGTCCCAGGGAAGCGGCGCCGCTGTAGTGGCTGTCCCGCAAATAGGCCGGCACGTCGCCGCAGCCGCCGCGCCGCACGTCAGACAGGGCCGCGTCGACGGCCATGTAGGCGCTGTTGCTCTTCGGCGCGCAGGCCACGTACACGACGGCTTCCGCCAGGATAATCCGGCCTTCAGGCCAGCCGACGAGCTGCACGGCCTGAGCCGCCGCGTTGGCAATGACCAAAGCCTGCGGGTCGGCCAGCCCCACGTCTTCAGCGGCGCAGATGACCAGCCGTCTGGCGATGAAAGAAGGCTGCTCGCCCCCTTCGATCATGCGGGCCAGATAGTGGAGGGCCGCGTCGGGATCGGAGCCGCGCATGCTCTTGATGAAGGCCGACGCCGTATCGTAATGGGCGTCGCCCTTTTTATCATACGTATACACCTTGTGGCCGGCCACCTTTTCTACGACGTCATGGCTCAGCTCTCCCCCGTCGGGCACGAGCATCGCCGCCTGCTCCAGCAGGTTCAGCCCTACGCGGGCGTCGCAGTCGGCCAGGCGGGCCATCGTCCGCAGCACCTCTTCCGACGCGGCGAGGTGGTGAATTCCCAGACCTTTTTCCCGATCCCCCAGGGCCCGCCGCAGCACAGCGGCGATGGCCTCTTCCGACAGGGGCGACAGGGGCACGACGCGCAGCCGCGACAGCAGGGGCCGGTTGACTTCAAAATAGGGGTTCTCCGTCGTCGCGCCGACGAGGATTACCGTACCGTCTTCCACATAAGGCAGCAGGACGTCCTGCTGTCCCTTGTTGAAGCGATGGATTTCGTCGATGAACAAAATCGTCCGCCGCTGATACAGGTGCACGGCGTCCTTCGCTTCCTGAATGACCTTGCGCAGCTCCGCCGTGCCGGCCGTGACGGCGTTCAGCCGGACGAAACGGCTGTTCGTTTCGCAGGCGATGACGTGAGCCAAGGTCGTCTTGCCCACGCCCGATGGCCCGTACAGCAGCAGGGACGGAATGGTGTCGCGCTCGATCATGACCCGCAGAAACGTCCCCGGCCCGACAATCAGCTCTTGTCCGTATATTTCATCTAATACCTGCGGCCTCATCCGGACAGCTAAGGGCTCAAAGGATGCCTTCTGCCGCTCGCTGGCCATAGAAAATAAATCGTCTCCGCTCATTTGTTTGCTCCTCAGACTAAATAGAACGCCGCCAAGAAATCTTAGCGGCGACATGTATGTAAAACGTACGTATTATGAACAAGAAAAGAAGCCCCACCATGCCGTTTATAAACCGAGTTTTGAGCCTGCCTAAGCAGGTGGGTGTCCTCCTACAGAGGTCAGCAGTCCAGTGAAGGCATTGCTTCGCTATGCAGAGTCCGGACTCCCAATGTAAAAGATGTTGGTTCAAAACATCGAGACCATTTACGTACACAGTAGGGTTTTCTCTTGTTCCTAGTATAATAAAAAACGATTGTAAAATCAAGCCTTGACAATTTATTCCTCTTTGTTCCATGCATATTTCTTATGCATTTAAGAAATACTTGTACTAAAAAGCAAGGCATATCTTGTATTGCAGGACCTGGTAAAAGGAAAAAGCTGCCGGGACGAGCCGTGCAGCTTTTTCCGTCACATCGGGACTATGTGAAATAGCTCCCTATTATTTTAATACACTCTTTACCGTATTGGCTACGTTTTCTGCCGTGAAGCCGAATTTTTCAAAGAGCAGTTCTGCCGGAGCCGAGGCGCCGAAGCCCTGCATCGTAACGGTCGCGCCGTCGAGGCCGACGTATTTGCCCCAGCCGAAGTCGGAAGCCGCTTCTACGGCTACGCGGGCGCGGACATTGGCCGGAAGGACCTGGGCTTTGTAGGCGTCGTCCTGCTGTTCGAAGAGTTCCATGCAGGGCATGCTGACGACGCGGACGTCGACGCCTTCTTTCGCCAGCATATCCTTGGCTTCCACAGCCAAAGATACTTCGGAGCCGCTGGCGATGATAATTGCATCAGGCGTTTCCTTCGCCGCGTCGGCTACGATATAGCCGCCCTTCAGGGCTTCCTTGCTGCTGCCGGCAAGCTGCGGCAGATTCTGGCGGGTCAGGACGAGAGCCGTCGGCGTTTCCTGGCTCGTAACGGCCAGATACCAGCCAGCAGCCGTTTCCGTCGCGTCGGCCGGACGGAATACATTGACGTTCGGCGTAGCCCGCAGCATAGCCAGCTGTTCGATCGGTTCGTGCGTCGGGCCGTCTTCGCCGACGCCGATGCTGTCGTGAGTCAATACGTAGGTCGTCGGCAGCTTCATCAACGCGGCCAGACGAATCATCGGTTTCATGTAATCGCTGAATACGAAGAAGGTACCGGCATAGGGACGAAGACCGCCGTGGAGAGCCAGGCCGTTGGTCATGCCGCCCATAGCCAGTTCGCGGACGCCGAAGTGGAGGTTGCGGCCGCCATAGTTATCTTTGCTGAAATCGCCGGCGTCGTCCATATACGTCTTGTTGGACGGAGCCAGGTCGGCGCTGCCGCCGATGAGCTGCGGCACGAGGTCTTTCAGGCGGTTGATCATGATGCCCGACAGGTTGCGCGTAGCCTGCGGCTTGTCAGCGTAAGCCCAGAAATCTTCATTTTCCAGAAGAGCCTGCGCGTCTACGGCGCTGTGGAAGGCGTCCCATTTCGCTTTCATATCGGGATATTTCGCCGCATAGTCGGCAAACAAGGCGTTCCAGGCTTCTTCGGCCGCCGCGCCTTTTTTGCTCAGCTCTTCATAATGAGCGTATACTTCGTCGGGAACGTAGAACGGTTCCGTGCTCGGCCAGCCGAGGTTTTCCTTCATGGCGACGATGTTTTCGTCTCCCAGGGGCGATCCATGAGCCGAAGCCTTGCCCTGCTTAGCCGGGCAGCCGTAGCCGATCTGGGTATGAATCGTAATGAAAGACGGATGTTCCGTATCGGCTTTCGCTTCTCCGATAGCTTTGCCGATAGCGTCCAAATCGTTGCCGTCGGCGACTTCCAGTGTCTGGAAACCGAAGGCCTGCATCCGTTCCTGTACGTTTTCTGTAAAGGCAATATCCGTGCCGCCTTCGATAGAGATGTTGTTGCTGTCGTACAGGACGATCAGCTTGCTCAGGCCCAGCGTACCGGCCAAAGAGAAGGCTTCCGAGGAGATACCTTCCATCATGCAGCCGTCTCCGCCGAGGACGAAGGTATAATGGTCAACGACGGGATATTCCGGCTTGTTGAATACGGCTGCCAAATGAGCTTCAGCCATTGCCATGCCGACGGCCATGGACATGCCGGCGCCCAAGGGGCCCGTCGTAGCTTCTACGCCGACCGTGTGGCCGTATTCAGGATGGCCCGGCGTCAGGGAGCCGTCCTGGCGGAACTGCTTCACGTCGTCGAGGGTCAGGCCGTAGCCGAAGAGGTGCAGCAGCGAATACAGCAGCATGGAGCCGTGGCCGCCGGACAAGATAAAGCGGTCGCGATCGGCCCATTTCGGATTTTTAGCGTTGTGCTTCATATGGTTAGCCCACAATTCGTATGCAATCGGCGCGGCGCCCAGGGGAAGGCCCGGATGGCCGGAGTTTGCCTTCTGGATGGCGTCTGCCGACAACACGCGGATTGCATTTACACAAGTCGTGTCAATTGTACTCATGATTTACTCTCTCCTTTATACATTCCTTATAAACATACATACCTTTATTATGGTAAAACACAGCGATTCTGTCAATCCTCAATTCGCAAAAAACAGGGACCGCCGCAGAATCGCCTTCATGTTCTCCGCCGAATAGGGTATAATGAAAGCCGTACAGACATCTTGTCATCAGAAAGGACCTGTCATGGATAAAAAATATTTCTTTTTCGATATCGACAATACCTTAGGCCTCAGCATTTCCAGCATCATTCCGGCTGATACGGCCTATTGCCTGCGCCAGCTTCAGCGGCGGGGCCACTTCGTTTCCATCGCCACGGGGCGCCTGCAGTGCGACGCTCAGCATTTTGCCGACCGCTACGGTATTCCGGCCGTCGTATCCGACGGCGGCAGCAGCCTGTCTCTCGACGGCGAAATTTTGGAAATGGAAGGACTGCCCCTGGAGCCGTGCAAAGCCCTCCTGCGCGAGCTGGATGACCGCCGCCTTCCCTGGGCCGTCGTGACGGACAACACGATATGCCGCTATACGCCCTACGCCGACTACCCCTGCGCCGATCCGAAGAACTACATGAAAACGGTCGTGCGCCCCGTCGCCATCGACAGCCTCGACGCAGTCTATAAGATTACCTACGCCCGGCCGGCAGACGAACAAAACGAGCCGGACCAGCAGGGCCTTCCGCACCTGACCTACTTAGACCATACGTACCTCGTCGAGCCGACAGATAAGGGAAAGGGCATCCTCAACATGCTGAAGCGCGTCGGCGGTAGACCCGAAGACGCCGTCGTCTTCGGCGACGGGCTGAACGACATTTCCATGTTCCGCAAGCCCTTCTTTTCCATCGCCATGGGCAACGCCAAGGCGGAGCTGAAAGAACGGGCCGACTATATTACAGACGACAACGACAAAGGCGGCATCCTTCATGCCTGCGTCAAATTCGGCTGGATATAACATGTTATAGGCACTACGACAAAATGGGCAGACCTGCGGGCCTGCCCATTTTTAGCTTTCTTTATAGAGTTGGCATTACATCCTCGACGCCAGATCTACCAGGCGAAAGACGTCGTTTTTCTGTCCGCCGCCGTCCTGGCCGCCATGAGGCGCGTCTTTCTTATGTTCCCTCGGCTTTTCGTCTTCAGCCTCTTCGTCGCTGGCCGCCGCAGCTTCGTCTGCTTCTTCGCTGATGACGGCCTTCGCTTCGTTGAGCTGATGATTTTTAGCCAAGAAGGCGTCGCGCTCAGCCGGCGATACGACCTTAATCGTAATCTGCCCGTCGCCCTTGACGATGTAAGGCGTAGCGATAGACGACTTAGCGTCTTCCCTGTCGCCCGTATCGCTCAGTCCGCGCTTGTCGGGCTTGACGATATCCTTATTCTGCACCGGCGGTTCTTTGCCGCGGATTTTTTCCTTCACGACCTTTTCGCCGCCGTCGTCAATCATGCTGACGCCTTGCTGCAGAATCTCGATAACCAAATCGTTATTAGCGTCTTCGCCTTCAATGGTCTTCTTCAAATCGGCGAAATCCTTGTAATGGCGCAGCCGCTCGAGAATTTCATCGGTCAGGTTATAGCGCTGCTTTTCAATCAAGTACGGCAGGGGGATCACGCCGCCGCCGCGGATTTCCAGGACCATGTCGCCGAGGGGCTGATCCTTTGGGACGGTGAAGCTCATGGTCTTCACTTCATCGGCGCCGCGGTACGGATGGAGCTTGACCCGGAAATACACGTTGTCTCCGGGGCTGACGACGACGGGAGCCGCCGTCGCGTCGACGATGCGCGCTTCTTTCTTAGCCTGCGTAATATCGACGTTCATTTCGATATCCAGCACGGGATAGTCAATGAATTCGTTGTGCTTAAGTATATCCAGTACGTTGTACAGCTCGTCGATGCTCTTCTCGTTGATGTTGTCGACAGAGTAGTACATGTTGTGACGGCTGATGTCCTTATCCCGGCCGTTAGACGACCGGATCGTATAGGACAAGGTCGCCGTGCCGCCGCCGCTGCGGTCGATGGTCTTGTTGACCGTGTTGTATACCGTCGTGGCCGCCAGGACCGGCGTCAGCTCGTTGTCTTCAATGATCTTGACCCGCTTTACGTTATTCGCGCCCGTATCTGTGTCACGGATATTGATAGTCACGGGGATGCCCGCCGTCAGCCGTCCGTACAGGCCGGCAATGCCTGCTCCCCGGTCCTGGTTGATGCGGCCGATTTCCGCGCCTACGGACCCTAGCTTGAAGGAGCTGGACATATTATTGACAATGGTAAAAATATAGGCGTTGTGCATGAAGTAATTCATGCTGCCCTTTTTCAGGAACGGATGGCCGAAGGCGACGATGTTGTCGCCGTCTACGTAGGTCACCGTGCCGATAGCGCCCATCTTCATATCGCCGTTGACCAGCGACGCGGCTACGGAGCTTCCCGCTTCCAGGGGTGCCGGCGCTTCGTCGGCCGCTGCCGAGGCCGTATTGACAGGCATGAAGTTGTACTGAGGCAGCTTGGACGTCATCCATTCGGTCGACACGCCGTCGAAGCCGCTCACCATAAGAGGCGTCGCGATGGGAATCAGCGATGATTCCCTGGCGTTGAACGGACGGATTTCTTCCTTCGTCGGCACGTTCCACAGCTTGAGCATATCGCCGATAGGCGTAATCATGCCGACGCGGGAATTCGTAAAGGACCAGCCGTAGGCGATAGCCCCGACGAGCTTGCCGTCGATATACACGGGGCTGCCGCTCATGCCCTGGGCGATGCCGCCTGTTTCCTCTATGAGCGGTCCGGAAAACTTCGCCAATATCAAATCGCCGGACGGGCCGCTGTTTTTCATGACTCCCAGTATTTCTACGGGAAATGTTTCTATCGTATTGCCGTGAACTACCGTCTTGGCATATCCTGTCATGCCCTCGCGCACTTCGCTGACGTTCATGAAATCCTGAGCAAAGGCGGTAAGAGACATGGCGCAGCAGACAGCAGCCAGACATGTCCGCGCGGCGAGACGCCGCAGCATGCGTAATCGTATCATTAAGATTCTTTTCCTCTTATTTCTCTTCCACAATAATTACGGCAGTTCCCCGCTTGACAGCCGTTCCCGGGGCTACCAAAACCTGCTTTACGACGCCGTCAGAGGCGGCTCGCGCTGCCGGCATAGGACCGGCCAGGGAATCGACGGTCAGCAGGACGTCGCCCTGCTTCACTGCCGTCCCGGCAGGAGTAATGGAAACGACCGTTCCGCCTAATACAGACGGATACGAAACGTCGGCGGCAAAGGCCGCCGCGGCGCTCATGCACAAGGCAGCGGAAACCATCAGGGTACGCAGCCATTTCATGTCAAATCCCTCCTTAGATACATGTTTATATATCTTCAAAACTATCTTTCAGCTGATTCATGGCCTGGAGCGACTTGCCGGCTCCGTTAGCCACGCACAGCAGCGGCTCGTCGCACAGGTACGCCGCCATGCCCGTCGTCCGGGAAATGAGGCGGTCCAGTCCGTCGAGGAGCATGCCGCCGCCGGTCAGGACGATGCCGTGGTCGGCAATATCCGCCGCCAGCTCGGGCGGCGTCTTTTCCAAAATGGACAGGACGGCCCGCAAAATCCGCTGTATGGGCTCGTCCAGAGCCCGGCGGATTTCCTGGGAATCGATGTCCATGACGACGGGCAGGCCCGTCTCCGTACTGCGGCCGCGGACGTCCGCCGTAAGGCTGCGGCCGTCGGGCAGGGCCGTGCCGATGAGTATTTTCAGCTCTTCCGCCGTGCGGCTGCCGATGGTAATATGCTTTATCTTTTCCAAATAATGGATAATCGCTTCGTCAAAGGTATTGCTGCCGATGCGCAGGGATTCGCTGATAACGATGCCGCTGAGGCTTAAAATAGCCACGTCCGTCGTGCCGCCGCCGATATCGATGACCATGGAGCCGTTCGATTCGGCAATATCAAGGCCTGCGCCGATAGCCGCCGCCAGAGGTTCTTCCATGACGACGGTCTTGCGTGCCCCGGCCTTGCGGGCCGCTTCCATGACGGCGCGCCGTTCGACATTCGTAATGCCCGACGGCACGCAGATAATGACCCTCGGCTTGAAAAACAACGCCTTGCCAATGGCCTTGCGGATAAAATACTGCAGCATGTACTCCGTCGCGTCGTAATCGGCGATGACGCCGTTCTGCATCGGATGGTAGGCGTGAATATGCCGCGGCGTCCGCCCCAGCATCGACTGGGCTTCCCTGCCGATGGCGACGACCTGATTCGTCGCCTTGTCGACGGCGATGACCGCCGGCTCGTTGACGACGACGCCCTGATGCTTGACATAGACGAGGACGTTCGTCGTACCCAGGTCGATGGCGATATCGCTGCCCAGCCAGTTCGCCAGGGACAGTGAATGCGCCAGGCCGGAACGGGCTTTTTTCTTAGTTTTCTTCTTCGTCAATATTGACCCGAACAATATCAGCACCTAACCTTTGTAATTTCAATACGAGATTATCGTAGCCCCGGTCGATATGGTACAAGTACCCGACTTCCGTTTCGCCTTCAGCGACGAGGCCTGCCAGGACGAGAGCCGCGCCGGCGCGCAGGTCCGTCGCGTTGACCGCCGCCCCTTTGAGCTTCGGCACGCCTTCTACGATAGCGCTGCGCCCTTCAATACGGATTTTCGCCCCCATGCGCTTAAATTCGTCGACGTGCATGAAGCGGTTTTCAAAGACTGTCTCCGTAATGACGCTCGTGCCCTGGCAAATCGTCGCCAAGGCCATGAACTGAGCCTGCATATCTGTCGGGAAGCCGGGATAGGGCAGGGTCTTGACGTCGGCCGGGCGCATGGGAAGGTGTCCGATGACCCGGATGCCGTCGATATCCTCGATGACCTCGGCCCCTACTTCCTTCAATTTCGCCACGACGGGCTTCAAATGTTCCGACAAGGCGTTTTCTACGAACACGTCGCCGCCGGACATGGCCGCGCCGATCATAAAGGTTCCCGCTTCGATGCGGTCGGGAATAACCGAATGCGTCGCGCCTCGCAGCTCCTTGACGCCTTCAATGCGGATGACGTTCGTGCCGGCGCCGCGGATATTGGCCCCCATGCTGTTCAGATAGGTCGCCAGGTCGACGATCTCCGGCTCTTCTGCCGCATTTTCCAGGACGGTCTTGCCTTCAGCCAGCGAAGCGGCCATGAGGATGTTTTCCGTCGCGCCGACGCTGGGGAAATCGAGGTAAATCTGCGCCCCCTTCAGGCCGTTGGGAACCGTCGCTTCGATATCGCCGTTTTCCAGGTTTATGACGGCGCCCATGGCCTCAAAGGCCTTCAGATGCAGGTCGATAGGCCGAGCGCCGATGGAACAGCCGCCGGGCAGGGAAATCTTCGCCCGGCCTTTGCGGGCCAGCAGAGGCCCCATGACCAGGAAGGACGCCCGCATGCGCCGCACGAGGTCGTACGGCGCCGACGTCGACGACAAATTCGACGCGTCGATTTCCAGCACGCCCTTCTGCGGATTTTCTATATGAACGCCAAGAGATTCGATGACGTCGCAGACCGTGTGGACGTCGTCTAATTTCGGAATTTCCGTCAATGTGCTCTTCGTCGTTCCCAGCATGGACGCGACGATAATCGGCAGCACGGCATTTTTAGCCCCGCTGACGCGAACAGTACCCATTAAGGGCTTTCCACCATGAATAACCAGCTTCTCCAATTCCGGTGCCTCCTAAACAGAATTCGATATATAAGACAGGCAGGATGCTTCGGCAGCTAAAAAGACGCGGCACTCTGCCTATTGTGATTTTATTTACTATCAAGTCATTGTACCATAAAAGGTAGGAAACTAAAAGAGGTGGACAGGGAAAAGATAAAGCTCTTACAATCAATTTACCTGATATAAAATGATTTGTTATACATCGTAATATGTCTTTAGTACGAAGCAGATTGCCTGTCCCAGTACCAGACCGTTCTTTCTGATACAACCGTTACGCTTCTTTCCCTACTGTAAAGTAAAAATGGAGTTGCCGCACGAAGAGGAAATAATTCTTCATTCGGCGACAGCCCCGTTTATACCGGAGTATCAATCTCAGCGAATATAATGTTAATAACTTGTTGCAAAATATTGTCAGGTAATTGCTCTATGACTCGATAGGTTCTCGCCTCTATATCCAGAGCCCGGATATGTTCGCATAAAATACATCCCGTGGTTTTCGTTCTTTCATCCAGCGGCACATGCAGAGGGAAATGATTCATCGTATTTGTGATAGGGCAAACAATTACCATGCTCGTCTTTGCGTTGAATGTGTCATTGCTGACGACAACGGCTGGGCGATACCCTGCCTGTTCATGTCCTGCACGGGGATTCAAATTTACTTTGATAATTGTTCCTTGTTTTACCATATTTCCTTACCTACCGGGTCGCCCCAATCGACCGTTTCTTTTTCGTATGTGCCGTTATAATTGGCAAACAATTCTTCAATCGTCTTCCTTTTGTGCGGTTTGATGATAAGGTTGCCGCCCTGTGCAGACATTTCCACCACTTCGTTATCATCCCAATCCAGTATATCAATGATATTCTTCGGGATTCGGATGCCTTGAGAGTTACCCCATTTTTGAATTTTTACCGTAACAGCCATGCCTCTCACTCCCTTCTGTATATACATAGTATATACCACAAAAAGAAGAGATTCAACGAATTTAAGATTCCACCTCTTCATACTTCAGCTCTAAAACGTCTTTTGGCATTATCTGCACAGTATCTTTGGTTCGGGCCGACTGCAAGTAACTGTACAACTTTTTATTTTATAATACTATTAGTCCTGAACAATAGCAGTATCTACTAACCAAGAGTTTTCTAATTGCAAAAAAGAGACTCCCTTGTGAGGAGTCCCTTCGCGTTATGCCGAGCAGAATTACAAGTGAATGCTCCATTTCGCGCTCTTGTCGAAGCGGTGGAACGTGTCGATAAAACGAATCGTGCCGCTCTTATAGCGCATGACGACAGAGTTGGTACGAGCGCCGCCGCCGAAATACTGAACGCCGCGCATCATCGGCGTATTCGTAATGGCCGTCGCCGAGAAAATGCAGTCGTCGCCCTTGACCAAGTCGTCAATCGTCATGACCTTGTTCAAATCCATAATGCCCATTTCGTAGCACCGCTTCCGTTCTTCATCGGTGTACGGAATCAGGCGGGCCTGCATATCGCCGCCGAGGCATTTGAGAGCCGCCGCGGCAAGTACGCCTTCCGGCGCGCCGCCGATTCCCATGAGGACGTGAACGCCTGAGCCTTCAATACCTACGTCGACAGCCGGAGATACGTCGCCGTCCGTAATGAGCTTGATGCGCGCGCCGGCATCACGGCAGTCGTTGATAATTTCCTGATGCCGTTCGCGATCGAGGATGACGACGGTCAAATCATCAATGCTCCGTTCCAGCCCTTCGGCAATGCGGCGCAGGTTTTCCTGCACGGGCTTGTTCAAGTCGATACGCCCCTTAGCACGCGGCCCGACGCAGAGCTTTTCCATATACATATCCGGCGCGTGAAGCAGATTGCCCTTGCCGGCAATGGCGATAACGGCAATAGACCCATCCTGCCCCTTTGCCGTTAAATTCGTCCCCTCCAGAGGGTCGACGGCAATATCTACGGGCGTGCCGCCGGCGCCGACTTTTTCGCCGATATACAGCATCGGCGCTTCGTCCATTTCGCCTTCGCCGATGACGACGGTTCCGTCGATAGGCACGCTCGACAAGATCGAATGCATGCCGTCGACAGCCAGCTGGTCTGCCCCCATCTTGTTGCCTTTCCCCATGAGTCGGCCTGCTTTAACGGCCGCCGCTTCCGTAACGCGAACGAATTCCAGTGTGAGCACTCTGTCCATATTCCTGCCTCCTGTTGCTATACGATTAAGCCGGAGCCTGTACCTGTCCGCAAATCCGCCGGCTCATCGGGCTTGCGGCAGCATATCCCGCATCATGCGATGCCTTTCATGCTGTACTACTTCTACGCTGTCTGGATAAAGTCCTGCCCCGGGAGTTTGTATAAATATAGTACACTTTATTTAAGAGAAAGCATAAAAAAACGCCTGCCGAAGCAAGCGCCGCCATGCTAAAAACGTAACTATACGTTCTATATGTATCTAATACGTTCTATATGTATTTAATACCTTCTATATGTATTTAACACTCTCCGTTCCTTCCAATACACTACTGCGTACACCAGACGGCCGGCGGTAATCATGCCCCGGAAGAGGAGTGATGTGTATGGATTCTATCAATACTACCCTAGTATTGCTGATAGTGTTGTTCTATCTCATTTCGCATAAACAAAAGTAGCCGCCCTGCTCCCCAGCAACTGCGACTACTCTTGTTCGTAAATAAATAGGGCTAACCGTTTGTCAGCGCACCTCCTTTTTCCTTATCATAGCATGGCCCTTCTCCACCGTCAAAGCATATGCAAATTTAGCAAACATATGATTTATCCGTCTCTTGACACAACGCAGCCTTTCCTGTACGCTATCTCAAGAGGTGCTGCGTACACCAAACGGCAGGCGGTAATCATGCCCCGGAAGCGGGGTGATGCGTATGGATTCTATCAATACTACTCTAGTCTTACTGATAGTATTGTTCTATCTCATTTCGCATAAAACAAAATAGCCGCCCACTAGTCCGCTAAGCTATTGGCAGCTATTTTGCAAATGTCTTATGGGGGCTGACCGTTTGTCGGCGCAGCGCCTTGTTTTTTCATCTTTATTGTACGAAATGACGGGACGGCCGTCAAGTATCTTTTCTGTATAAGATAGTGTAAAGTTGTTGTGGGAATTTTTTTGACAGGCCATTTTTGATGGTTCTCTTAACCTGTTAATATTACTACTATAGTTACGTTATAGACAGCATACAGCAACGTGCTGAACTAGCATTCCCGTTGCGTTATATATTCTTCAACTTTTGTACACTAAAGTTTTCCCACAATTATTTTACGCTGTCTCAAAAAAATCTCAGCAAATTGTATGGCCTGTCGCCTACAGCTGCCCGTCTGGACGCAGCGATCCATAAACCTCACCTTCTCCACCGCCGTGACAGCCTATGGCCTCATGAAACTTTGCCATGGCCGCCTTCGTCAGCTTATGGGCCTGCGACAGGGACAGGCCGCAGCGTTTGGCGACGTCGCCGTAGGTCAGGTCGGCGAGATAGCGCAGGCGGAGAAATCGCCGTTCTTCCTCCGTCAGGCTGTTCAGACACTTCCGCACCATATCCTTCACCTCGGATACTACGGCTTGCCGGTGCGGGTCCTGCTCGTCGCCAACGGATAGTTCCAATGCCTCGGCGATCTCGTCGATATGAAGGGCCGTCTCCACCGACTCCATATAGGCCTTAAACCGCCGGCTCTCCCTTTTAAAAACCCGGTCTACAGCCCGGCGGAAGGCCTTGTGAGCTTCGTCGCCGCAAGTTACGTCGAAGGCATGGACGCATTCTAAAATCGCCAGCTGAGCCACCGACACGGCTTCGTCCAGCGAATCATAACAGTACCGATGCCGCCGGGCGTACTTACAAATCAAGGGCCGGAACTGCTGTAAGATCAGCAATACCGCCTCTTCCTCGCCTTTCTGAGCACGGTCTATCCATTGGCATACGGTTTGATTCATGGGACATTCCTCCTTTAAATGGATAAAATGATAGAAAAAACGAGCCGAGGTTTCCCCCGACTCGTTTCGTATATGCTGCGCCAACGCGCATTAGTTATTACTAGTAATTATGCGTTTTGGTTCGCTGCAACCTGTTCCATTTCCGGTTTGAATTCTTCTACCAGTTTCTGGTCGACCTGTACGCCTTTACTCATGGCATTGTAGATGATTTCAGCCATTTCATAACGGGTCATGGTGCGGTCGCCGTGGAATTCGCCGTCAGGATAGCCCTCTACGACATTGTTGCCAGCCAGCTTCGTGACGGCTTCATATGCCCAGTGGTTTGCCGGTACGTCGGGGAATTCCTTGCTCAGAGACGTATCGATAGCGCCCAATACGTTCTTCAGATTTTTGTTTTCCTGTTCCAAAGCAGCGATCTTCTGATCCATTGCTTCGAGACGAGCCATGACGTCGTCCGATACGGACTTGCCAGAAGCGCCTTCGCCAATGCGGAAGGTTACGCCTAAGTTGCCGGCCGTCTTGTGGTCGCCATCGAAGGATGTTGCGCCGCCCAAGGAAATCATGACGTCGCGGTTGAAGTGATAGAATGCGCCGATAGCAGCTGCCTGCGTGCTGTCATAGGAACCCATAGCAGCCGAAAGCTGGAACTTAGAGCCCGTGCCGTCATAATCGAGGGGATGCAAGCCTGCCAACGCAGCGGAGATAGCGCCAACCTGATCGATTTCGCCGCCGAGGTCATCTACACGGCTGTCCAATGCGCTGATAGCCTGCGTATTGTTGTTAATCTGAGCATAGTTCTGATTCACAGCTTCCGTTAAGTTGGAAGCATTCGTATTGCTCAGCACGCCATCACCGACAATCGTCTGAACTTTCCCAATATCCTGCGTATGTTGCTGAACCGTATTATTTATATTGTTTACGTTCGTATGAAGTGTATCAATCTCTTGGCTATTTGTTGCAACGGTTCCCTGAAGTTCTGTAATCTTACCAGTATTTGTATCAGCCGTTGCCTGAGCAGTATCAGCAGCTGCTTGAGCCTTCATTATATCTATTTCTTGTTCTCCTACCTTACCCTGCAGGCTTTCAATATTACCGGTATTTGTATCGACTTGTCCCTGAAGCTCCGTAATCTTACCAGTATTTGTATCAGCCGTTGCCTGAGCAGTATCAGCAGCTGCTTGAGCCTTCATTATATCTATTTCTTGTTCTTCTACCTTACCCTGCAGGCTTTCGATATTACTAGCATGCTGTTCAGTTACGTCTTTGAGCTCACTGGCCTGTTTTTTTACATCTTCAAGATCTCCCTTCATGCCATCAATACCCAAAGCCGCTCCCATCTTATCACTATCAACATAATAACCCGGTACTTTATGATCAGGCCTAAATATATGATCATGCATAACGGATACTTTTTCTGCCTGCACACCGCTGACTCCAGCCGTCAAAGCCATGACCGCCAAAACAGCTGCCATACTTCTTGCTTTTTTACTCATTTTCATAAATAATACCTCCTGTCAGTCAGCCATTCCGGCGCCGTGCCTTGCAGATAATGTAAAGCTTGTCTGCCAAGGCACGGCCGGATTATGCTGCTGAAAAAATTTATATAACACGACTTTTTTTTGCCGTGTTTCCCAATCTAACGCCTAACTAACGTTGTCATGGGGAGGCGCAATCCCGATCATCTCCTGACTGACAAGGTGTGCGCTCTTCCCATGTCAGTTAGGACTTAGTTTACCCGTACGCGTTCAATCGTCGGGTTGCCGTCTTTATCTTTCGCTACCGTTGCGATGTGGAAGTATTCCAGTTCCGGCTTGAATTCTTCCACCAGACGAGCGTCTACTTCTGCGCCGGCTTGGATGGCGTTGTAGACGATCTGGGCAAATTCATAGCGAGTCATGGTGCGGTCGCCCTTGAATTCGCCGTCGGGATAGCCTTTGACTAAGCCGCTCTTCGCCATAGCTTCCACAGCTTCATAAGCCCAGTGGTTTTCCGGCACGTCCGGGAACATGGTCGTCGTATCCGTTTCGGACTTGACACCGACCAAGGCGTTAACCATCGCCGTCAGCTTCTGGATCTGAGCGTCCTGCTTAGCCACGATGTCGCGCATAGACTTGATTTCCTTGGCCATGGCGACGCGGGACGTAGAAATGCCGTTGCCTTGTCCAATCTTGAAGGATACGCCGGCATTAACCATGTTGTCATCGTTGCCGACAGTGCCGCCGACGCTGAACATGGTATCTTCGTTCGGACGGTAGAATGCGCCGATAGCTACGGCACTTTCACCGCGGTAATTACCATACCCAGCAGCGAAATCCCACTTGTCGTCGGGATCGAAGTCGAGCGGATGAAGAGCTGCCAAGGCCGCTGCGCCTGCGCCGACCTTGTCGATACGGCTGTCCAGTTTGTTAATAGAGCCGTTCAAGACCTGAATGTTATTGTAGTTGTTGATAGCCAAATCGCCGACTGCACTGAGCTGGCTGAAATTAACAGCGTCTGTCGGAGCGGAACCAGCCGCAACGTTGTGAATCTGCGTAAGATGCTGATTGCCTTTTTCATCTTTGTAACCAAGGCTGATGCTTTCTTTATTTACCGATCCATCTTCGTTACGGTCATACTGAACTGCAGCTTCCGTAGCGGCTTTCAACTGGTCTTCCGTAGCGGCCTGACCATATACGATGTTATTGGCATCCCAAGTCTTATTGGACAGGCCATTGATCGTACCGCTGTTGTCCTTATTAATGGTAATATTGCCAGTTGAGAAAGAGCCTGCGCTGATATTTCCAGTCGCATTAATCGTACCTTCACTACCCTTGATAGAGATAGAACCTTGTCCTTCTTTACCGCCTAAGGTAAGATCGTCTTTCAGTGTAACTTTATAATCTGTGCCTCCAACCCCATTAGTACCGTTCGGCTTAACATCAATGTTGTCGCTACCGCTAACAGAGCTATGCTGTCCAGCTATTGTAGTTGCGCTATTAATAGCATCATCCAAATTATGGATAGCATCCGTTACGGAAGTATCTCCCGTTTCATTCTTGGCATATGTCGTATCGGAGAAATCGCCATCACCGACTTTATCATCCAGATTATTCACGGCGTCTACAACAGACGTATCTATGCTGTTTCCGTTTTCATCCTTGTTCTTCAGATCGTCATGAATCTGCGTAACATCACCGAGATCCGAAGCCGAAGCAACATCCTTAATCGTAACGGTGTCAGTTTGTGTTACATTCCCATCTTTATCTATCGTTCCGACACCTAAATTGACTTCATTCTTATCGTTGACAGTATATGCACCGTTACTTCCGGTTTCTTGATTTTCAATTAGGTGCTGGTCACTGGCAGCCATTTCTGTTTTAGCAGCACTAACCGTATCCTTCAGCAAATCGACGTTAACAGCCGCACTGCCGTTACCGTTAATGTCAGCATACGCTACGTTTGTAATCGTTGTGCCGCCCGAATGGTCTTCTGACGTATATGGATTCATCAACTCAATTATTGTAGGATCTACTTCTCCGTCTTTCGTACCATATTTAACAGCAAGAGAATCTACCTCTGCCAGCTTTTTCGCACTGGCAATATCACGAATCGTAAACTGGTTTCCAGCCGTATCGGCAATGGTAAAGTTTTGTCCATAAACATTGTCAGAAGATGTACCAATCGGAGTAGATGTAGAATTTGCTACATCCAGGGTCGTATTGGTGAAAGTCAACGGATTACCGTTTGCATCTTTTTGATTAGCGTCCGTAATCGTCCAGTTGCCTTTATTGTCGTCACTGTCGTCATCGGCTGCTACTGCTAAGTTATTCTTTGCAGCTATAACATCCCCAACAGTATCCGTTGTAACAAGGCCATCAATCGTAATGTCGTACGTAGCATCGCCGTACCGGTCTTTCCCCGTCAGCGTGACCTTGCCGTCCGAAGCTGTCTTATCCTGATCGTCTAATGCATAATCATGGATCTTACCAGTCAGCGATACTGTGCCCTTATCCTGCTGGCTCAGTGTAATTGTTCCGTCGTCTTTGATCGTGCCGCCCGTAATCATGTCGCCTTCTACGGTGCTGACTCGGTCTCCGAGGTCAATAACGCTGGTATTGAGATTGGTAACACTCGTATTCACTTCCGTCAGCTTCTGGGCGCTGGCTACGTCGTCGATGACCGCCGTATTCCCGGCCGTATCCGATACGGTGTAGGTATAGCCGCTATCCTTACTGCCTTCCTTTTTAACGGCATCTGCCAAAGTCGTGTTCGTGAATACCTGTTCGCCTTCCGGCTTGCTCGTATCCGTGATCGTCCAGCGGCCTTTTTCTCCGGCTGTTACTTTCAGGTTATTGCTGCCGGCGATTTGTTCACCAAGGGTGTCTTCCGTGACCAGCCCGTCAATCGTGATGTCGTACGTAGCGTCGCCGTACCGGTCTTTCCCCGTCAGCGTGACCTTGCCGTCCGAAGCTGTCTTATCCTGATCGTCTAATGCATAATCATGGATCTTACCAGTCAGCGATACCGTGCCCTTATCCTGCTGGCTCAGTGTAATCGTTCCGTCGTCTTTGATCGTGCCGCCCGTAATCATGTCGCCTTCTACGGTGCTGACTCGATCTCCGAGGTCAATAACGCTCGTATTCATTTCCGTCAGCTTCTGGGCGCTGGCTACGTCATCGATGACCGCCGTATTCCCGGCCGTATCCGATACGGTGTAGGTATAGCCGCTATCCTTACTGCCTTCCTTTTTAACGGCATCTGCCAAAGTCGTGTTCGTAAATACCTGTTCGCCTTCCGGCTTGCTCGTATCCGTGATCGTCCAGCGGCCTTTATCCCCGGCTGTTACTTTCAAGTTGTTGCTGCCGGCGATTTGGTCGCCAAGGGTGTCTTCCGTGACCAGCCCGTCAATCGTGATGTCGTACGTAGCGTCGCCGTACCGGTCTTTCCCCGTCAGCGTGACCTTGCCGTCCGAAGCTGTCTTATCCTGGTCGTCCAATGCATAGTCATGGATCTTGCCAGACAGAGTAATACCAGTATTGTCATTTTCGCCTTGTTTTAAATTAATGGTACCATCAGCATTAATGGTACCGCTTGTGACGGATTTTCCACCACCGAGTTTGTAGTCTACGCCGTTAATGGACAAGCCATCTAACGTAGCCCCTGCTTCAGCGGTACCTTCGCCAACTTTCCCTACGACTTTCGAACCCCCTTCTACCATAAAAGAGTCTTTGTCATTGGCAAATTGGATTGCAACATCTTTCCCATCTGTTCCACCAGTACTGGTAATAGTAACGCCTCCTGCTACTGTTTTTACAGGATTGCCTTCAGCGTCATATTCTACATATTCTTTCCCATTCCAATATCCACGACGGAATAAATCTATAGTACCTCCATTTTCAACAGTTCCTAATCCAATTTCAGTGATAGCTTCACCTTTAGCCATATAAATATTGTCTTGCAATCCATTAACAATCTTTTCATGCTCGCCCATCGTCATATTGGACATAGACATATTCGAACCAGTTATTTTTGTTCCCCAGTAACTGTAATATTTTTTTGTCGTTTCATCATATCCAGTCATCAATACTTCGTTATTAAGGCCAAATACGTCCCCATCATAGATAGTTCCATCAGAATTAAAAAAAGCGCCTAGTGATCCATCAATGACATACAAATCCTCTGTCGATACAGTTATTCCTCCGCCGTATTGACTAGTATTATATGTACCATCCTCTTGCATATAAACTCGTTTAAAATTATCAAAATCTCTCCAACTACTAGCGCCACCTACATCAACATAGCCTTTTCCATTATCATTGATATAGTAATTGAAGCCTTTGGGTACCTCTGTTCCACCGCTGTTTACGGCTCCACCGTACATACCGGCATCTATTTTATGCAGTTCATTACCTGTCAGAGTCGTATGTTTAGCATCATCTGTAATAAGAACTTGGCTTGACGATATTAAACCTTCATCATCTGCATTGTCGTGTTTTTCACTATCAATGATATATGTATCTTCTGGAATCTTAGGATTATCTGTTTCAAATCGCGGTTCGTCTTTGATGGTAATGGTGTATCCTTCACGAACCCAATATGAATGTTCTGCACCTTTATCATCTGTCACATTTACCCAAGTATAGTTATGTTCTACTCCGTTAGCGTCTTCAAATGTTCTGGTATCGCCTTCTTCATAATAATGAGTTTGAGGCCGCCAACCACCAGTAGTATAAGAATTATTACTATAATCAACAAGCACTGCTATATATTGTCCAGCCGTAGTCGCAGCCCCTTCTGCAGCATATCCTATATACGGCACGGCAACCAGCGAACCAGTCAGCATAAGAGCTGCCGCCAAGGCGCGCCATGTGGCTTTACTGGTCGTCGCCGCGCTGCTCCGCTTGCCGTCCCGATGGGCCAGTTCGGATACGACGACGTACTGGTGTTTTACTTTACTCCATATAACTTTATAAATCCGGTTCATACTATGTCCCTCCTATCAACAGAGTTACGTTTTACGTTTACATGTAATGTGTTTTTATTTCGATGCAGAGAAAACCATTTTTCCCGGCAGGCCTGGCTGCAGAAGATCGTCCGCTTGTCCTTCGGCTCCGTGATCTCCACGAAGGTTCCGCAGTTGCGGCATTGGAAGGCTCTCCGGATGACGACGGAGCTGACCTTCTTGGAATGCTTCCAGTACAGGCGCTCGCAGTGAGCCGAACAGAACTTGATGCGCCGGTCCGTCGGCTCGGTCACCCGCACCAGCTTGCCGCATTTCAGGCAGCGGAAGGTGCGCAGGGCTTCCTTCTTTCGCGACGAACGGACATGATTGTTCGCGCCGTGCCGGTGGGCGTAGCGGCGGCAGTAGGAACTGCAGTATTTCTGCGTGACGCGGTCGGCCGTAAATTCCCGGCCGCACACGGCGCATACAGCCTGCCGCTTCATCGGTATCCCCCGCTGTCTCCAGCAATCATATACCGCGTCGTCCCTATACAGGCACGCAAAAAAGACAGCATACGCCTATGCTGCCTAAAAAACACATTATATATTACAGGGCACACGTATCCCCGGATGTTAGTTACAATAAGGGCATGATAAACAGAGGAGTACGTTTTATCACTACGGTACCCCCCCCCCCGTATTAATATTCATATTCATACGGTTTGATACGGTATTCCTGCATGTTAAACGGTTCCAGCCAGAGATCATGTCGTTCACCTCCTCTTATGAGTTTTAGTTTATCATATATGATAGTAAATTACAATATCCCCTGATACATTAAATATATGATATGTAATACGGGATATTTTAAATTTTTTATGAACTAGTCGTTTTGTTTATGATTAAAACTCATTATAAGCGCTGATAAAATCAGTTTAGATAAGGTAAGATTATTATCCCTTGTTTTTATTTACGTGAATATAAATTCAATATTTTCAATTATTTTATCTATTCTCAATCCACCCCATGCGATATTGCACGGGTGGGCATATTTGCGTCGTTTTTCACCAAATAAACCGCACATTTCTTTACCTCGTTAAAGCGAGAAATCAGGTAATTTATGTCATGACAACAGATATACTCTACAATATATCTCCTGGGACAGTATAGTCTGCTTTCTTCAACGTAGAAGTAATATGCATACGACTTGCATCTATCGCTTCTTCCTTTATCCATCTAATGGACAAATCCCTATCATTTCTTGACTAGGGCGAACAAAAGATAATTACCATCAAAGGCGTACAAAAAAAGCAGGCTGAAAATTCATCTTCAACCTGCTTTATCTATGCCGATTTGTTTGTTGCTTTTGCCGTTCAGAAAGTTTTTATCCTTTTCTCTAGGATCCTTGCTCCGCCCCTACTGCCTCCACGAACCGATGGTTTCCATAATGGCAGCCGTGCCAGCGTTCAAGTGGGGGAAGCGCGTGAAGCCTGTCGCCCGCTCTATGAAGGTCATGTACTCGTCTGCTTCGTCTTCTATGGCCTGCAGGAGGCTGCCGTCGACGTGCTCCAGCAGGGCCAGATCGGCCTGCTCATATCGTCCCGTAAAGGTCAGAAGACGGGCCGCGTCGTACGTAATGCCGCGAAAGGGCGGCAGGCAGGCCAGCTGCGTCAGGTACCGGCATTTATCGCTCAACTTCGGCAGTCCGACCGGTTCGGCGCCCGCCGCTGCGGCCGCCTCCTTGAGCCATCGGTCAACGACGCCTTCCAAAAAAGCAAAGAGCGTCAGCAAGGCGGCTCGTTCATACCGTCTGGCAAAGAATTCCCCTTTCGCCGAGTCTTTTTCGTGATGCCGCAGGGCTCGTCCTTTAAAGGCCTTGTAGTCCTTCCACAGCTCCTCATACACCGAGGCCTGTAATATGTCGACGTCGCCGTTTTGAAAGACCGTGACGTTGATCTTCGCTTTCATTCGTCATTCATCCTTTCCACATAAAAAGCTCCCGCCCAAACGGGAGCCTTTCTGCTGTATCGTATTATGCGTCCTGCCCGTGGCCGTGCTTTCGGTTGGACGTCGTCTTTAAAAATTCCGGATCGTGCTCGGCCATGCGGGTCAGGATTTTTTCATAGCCGCCGCTGCCGTACATGAGGCAGCGCTTGATGCGGCTGATCGTCGCCGTGCTGGCGCCGGTCTTCTTGACGATGTCTTCGTAAATATCGCCGGCCTTGAGCATGCGGGCGACTTCGAGGCGGGCCGCAATAGCCTTCATTTCCTGCACCGTGCATATATCTTCAAAGAATTCGTAGCATTCGTCTAAATTTTGCAGCTGCAATATTGCCGAAAACAGCTGGTCGTGAAGATAATCCTTCAACTTTTCATTGGCGCTCATGGGCAGGTCATCTCCTTCTCTGCTTTTATCCTTTAGCGTATAAAACTCACACTTAATTATAAAACAGTTTAGACAGAATGTCGAGAAAAACCTTACATGGCAAACAAATCAATCTGCTCGTCTTCGGGGAGGTCGCCCAGGCAGCCTTCTTCGGCCATGAGCTCCAGCGCCGGCTGCGGTACCTTGCCGCGGATTTTGAGATCGGCCTTGGAGCTGAACGGCGCGTCATTGCGGGCCGACACAATCTGTTCGGCTACGCTGACGCCCAAGCCGTCGATGGCCGTAAAGGGCGGCAGGATCTTGCCTTCGCAGATGGTAAAGCGCGTGGCGTCAGAGCGGCTGATATCGACGTTCATAAAGGAGTAGCCCCGCAGGCTCATTTCTACGGCCAGCTCCAGAGACGAATACAAGTCCATGTCGATTTTCGTAGCGCTCTTGCCCTTGGCCATAATATCCTTCATGGCCTGCCGCTGCCCTTCCAGGCCGTGTATCATAGCCGACAGCTTAAAGGCCTTGGCGCGGATCGTAAAGAAGGCCGCGTAATAGGCCAAGGGGTAATTGATTTTAAACCAGGCGATGCGGAAGGCCATCATGACGTAGGCTACGGCGTGGGCTCTCGGGAAGAGGTAGCCGATTTTGTGGCACGAATCGATGAACCACTGGGGAATGTGGCCTTCCTTGAGTTCTTCTTCGTAATTGGACGTCTTCTGGCCCAGCTTGTTGAGCTTGTCGATGCCCTTGCCCTTACGGACGTTTTCCATGACCTTAAAGCTCGTCTTGGGCTTGATGCCGTGCTGAATGAGATAGTTCATGATGTCGTCGCGGGTAGAAATGGCTTCCTTCAGCTGCACCGTGCCGGACGTGATGAGGTCTTGGGCGTTGTTCAGCCATACGTCCGTACCGTGGGAGAAGCCGGATATGCGCACCAATTCCGAGAAGGTCTTGGGCTTGGTATCGACGAGCATCTTGCGGACGAAGGACGTGCCGAATTCGGGAATGCCCAGGCTGCCGACTTTGGAGCCCAGCTCTTCTTCCGTCACGCCTAAGGCCTTGGGCGTGCTGAACAGGCTCATCGTCGCCGGGTCGTCGAAGGGAATGGTCTTAGCGTCGACGCCGGTCATGTCCTCGAGCATGCGGATAACCGTCGGATCATCATGGCCGAGTATGTCCAGCTTGACCAGACGGCCTTCGATGGAGTGATAGTCGAAGTGGGTCGTAATGATGCCGCTGTCCTTCTTGTTAGCCGGGTACTGGACAGGCGTAAAGTGATGGACGTCCATGTCGCGGGGGATAACCATGACCCCGCCGGGATGCTGGCCCGTCGTACTCTTGACGCCGGTGCAGCCGCTGACCAGGCTGTTGACGTAGGCGTCGTTGACCTGCATGCCCCGGGCGGCAGCCCATTTCATGACGTAGCCGTAGGCAGTTTTATCCTTGACGGCGCCGATGGTGCCGGCGCGGAATACGTTGTCCTTGCCGAACAGTTCTTCCGTGTATTTATGGGCCTTCGGGTGGTATTCGCCGGAAAAGTTCAAATCGATATCGGGAACCTTGTCGCCGTCGAAGCCCAGGAAAATCGCGAAGGGGATGTTGTGGCCGTCCTTATGCAGCTCTGCGCCGCAGTGGGGGCATTTCTTATCGGGCAGGTCGAAGCCGCCGCCGACTTCCCCCTTCGTAAAGAACTCGCTCCACTGACAGTTCGGGCAAACGTAATGAGGCGGCAAGGGATTGACTTCCGTAATGTCGGACATGGTCGCCACGAAGGACGAGCCGACGGACCCACGGGAGCCTACGAGGTAGCCGTCGTCATTGGAATGCTTAACGAGCTTATGGGCGATGTAATAGAGCACGCCGAAGCCGTGGCCCAGGATAGACGTAAATTCTTCAATGAGCCGGTCCTCGACGATTTGCGGCAAGGGATCGCCGTAAATCTTATGGGCCTTTTCATAGCACATGTTCTTCAGGGCCTCCGACGAGCCGGCAATCTGCGGGAAGTACAGCGTTTCCTTCGGCACGGGGCGCACGTCTTCAATCATTTCATTGACCTTGTTGGGATTGGTAATGACGACTTCGCGAGCCCGTTCTTCGCCGAGGTAAGCGAATTCTTCCAGCATTTCGTCAGTCGTGCGCAGGTACAAGTCGGGCTGGAACTGGGCGTCCTTAAAGCCCTTGCCGGTCATGAGGATTTCCCGGTATATCTTGTCTTCCGGGTTGAGAAAGTGGGCGTCGCACGTCGCGACGGTCATCTTGCCCAGCTCGTCGCCGATGCGCAGGATCGTGCGGTTGATGTCCCGCAGGCCTTCGTCGTCGGGCACGTAGCCCTCGCGGACGAGGAAGCTGTTGTTCGTCAAAGGCTGGATTTCCAAATAGTCGTAGTAATCGGCAATCTTCTTCAGTTCTTCATAGGGCAGTTTTTTCTGCACCATAGAGCGGACCAATTCGCCCGCTTCGCAGGCCGAGCCGAGGATGAGCCCTTCGCGGTACTCGTTCAGGACAGCCCGGGGAATACGGGGACGGCCGCGGTAAATGTATTTCAAATGGGAAATGCTGACCAGCTTGTACAGGTTGCGGATGCCGACCTGATTCTTCGCCAAGATGATGATGTGGTAGGACTGATCGATTTTTTCGTCAAACAGGTATCCTTCCATGCCGTAAATAACCTTGATGTTGTTCGTCTTGTCCGTCGACAGCTCCTGCAGGAGCGGGAAGGACTGGACGACGCCGTGGTCTGTGACGGCAATGGCCGGATGGCCCCATTTTTTAATGGTCTTAATGAGCTGCTTGACCGTAATCAAGGCGTCCATATCGCTCATGACCGTATGGAGGTGGAGCTCGACGCGCGGCGTCGGGTTGTTGTCTTCCCGTTCGACCGTAACGCCTTCGTCGTCAGCCATGATGTCGTTGGCGTTGAAGACGTAGTCGTTGACGTACGTATCGTATACGACGTCGCCGCGCATGCGGACGTAGGCCCCTACCTTCATGCGCTGGGAAAAGGTCGCGTACTCGTCGGCAGACATGGCGTTTTTCTGGCGGAACTTGCCGCCGCCATTGCCGACGGTCAAAAACTGACGGGCCGAGATGCCGTTCGTCGAGTCGGCAATCTGGAAGGACAAGAGAATGCGCTTCGATTTCAGCTCGCGGAATTCAAGCTTGACGATTTTCCCCTTAATAATGACGTTATTTCGTTCTTCGCCGAGGATTTCCGTAATAGGCGTCACGTCGCCGCCAAAGGCCTTGCCGTACCAGACGCGGCTGTTGCCGCCGTCGGCGGATGCGCTGGCTCCCCCTCCTGCCGGAGCCGACGAGCTGCGGGAGCTTCCGCCGTCGCAGGCGGCCTTGCAGGCTTTTTTATAGTCTTCGTCAAACAGCTCGGCGTCTTCTTCATACAAGCTGTCGTAGCAATCCTCATGAGGAATATCGTAGCCGTCTAAATCGTCCGTATAGACATTGGCTACACTGCGCAGTCCTTCGTCGTCGCCAGCCGCCGCTAAGGGCAGGTCGCCGCCGTGGTGAATTGCCATGACCTGGTGCACGACGTCTACCTTCCCTGTTAAATCCAGGCGGCTGCATACCTTGCGCCGCAGCAGCGTCATATCCGCCACGGCCCGGTCCGACTGGGTACGGACCTGCCAGGCATGTTCGGCCGGCGAAACACAGATTTCTTCGACGCATACCGTATGATCCGCGTCGAGGGGTATGAGTAGCTCTTGCTTAGGAACAATATGCCATACTTTCATCAGTTGTATATCCTTTCAGAAATATCAGGGTCGCCCTACCGGCAGGCAGCCGGCTAAAAGGCAAACATATCGTGAGGCGCGTTGATCAGCACATCCTGAGGCTGCAGGTCCGACGTCTGGACGACTGTTTCCGACGCCGGCCCGTTGGTGACGATGATTTCATCGTTCGGCGCGTAGTGCGATTCTATCGTATCGGTGTACTTGTCGCCGTCCGTATAGTTGACGGTACGGCGGATGACGATGTCGTGACCGTCGTAGCCGATCTGCTCGCAGACGTCGGAGGCGACGGCGTCGCTGTGCCTGCGGATGACCTTATGGGGCAGGTTCTGCAAGTGAATCGTCTGGAAGGTCGTCGTGCACGTATCGGCGTGGTTGCCCAGGATGTACGTCGTCACCGTATTGGCGCCAGCTACGGTGTAAATATATACGGGATGCTGGAAGGGATTGGTAAAGGCGAAATCCAGCGAATTATCGGCTACGGTCGCATCCATGCCGACGGGCACGTACGCCGCCGGGGCAAAATGGGGCGCCCGGCCGGCGATGAACAAGCCGGCCCGCAGGACGGCGTTGAACAGGGTCGTGCTGACCTGACAGACGCCGCCGCCGGCGTCGGGGACGAGCTTGTTGTCAAAATATACCGGCGCGTCCTTGTATCCCTTGTCGCGGGTCCGCGTGCCGACGTAGCCGTTGAAGGAAAAGTCCTTCTGAGCCGGTACGAGAGCATGGTTGAGCCGCTTCTGGGCAATGGCGATATTTTCATTCCGATCCTTGTTGGAGTCGTCAAAGTGGGTCGTGTAATAGGACAGCACCGTGTCGATATCCTTTAAATCCCCTTCCTTGACGGCCGCTTCCTCTCGCGACTGGATCGGAGCTTCCATGTCCTCCGTAACGCCGCGGTCCAGCTGGTCGTGAATCTGTTGTTTCAGCGCCACGTCATCGAGGACGATGCGATCCTTTTCCTTGTGAATGGACACGGTCTTATTGTCGCTGTTGGGCACGGCGTAGGCGTTTTCCGGCGCCTTGTCATAGACATCGTGGATTTGCTGAACTCGTTCATCCAGCTTTTCTTCGTCCACCTTGAGGGACAGGGGCACGTCTTTCCCAAACCGCAGAGTCGCAACGACGTCGGCCAGGCGCTGCCACGGCGTGCCGCGGCGGCCGACGAGATACACGTCGTCAAAGATTTTTTCCTTGTCGAATTGCAGCTCCAAGTCGTCGAAGTCGATCGTCTCGTCTATGTCTTCGCCGGTCAGGCGAATCGTCCGGCCCTTGAGCTCCCCTTCCTTATCGTCTACATACTGGCGCGCCTGTTCCTCCGACCAGTCCCGCACGGGCTGGCCGTCGAGGGTCACCCGGTCCGCCGCCGCGCTCTGGGCGGCAAAAAATCCGGCGAAGGCCAGGACGCAAAGAACGGCGACGGCGCCGACAGCCTTCTTCCACGGCCGCCGTTTCTCGACGATGCCGTGCTTTTCCCGATAGCGGCGGCGATAATCCTTCATGCGCTCTTTGCGCGCCTTCTTTTCTTCATCATCCAACGTTAAACCCTGCCTTTAGTGCGGCAATACAGGCAGATGAGCGGCCCGATGTCGTCTATCGCCGCCGTGCCTCTGCGAATATTGCGCTGTAATGTAAATATATTGGTAATCAATTCCTGTAACTCTCTTATTGTCCAATAGGGCGCGGCTTTTTGCAAGTGATATAACACATATTTTACACTTCTGCCCTTATTGATCTGCGTCATAATGGATTCGCACTGGCGCTGGCCCATACCAGCCTCTTTCAATTCCTTATATGCCAGAAGCAGGCGCAGGCGGGACATCATATAGCCCACGTTCTTCAGGAACAAGTCCTGCCGCGAGAACAGCCCTTCCAAAAAAGGCACGACGTGCCGGCCGTCGCGGCGCAGGAAATAGTCCATAAAGGTGAACAAGTTTTTCTCCATCGTCCCGGCGAACAAGTCCGCCACATCGGCTTCGTCGACGCTGCGCCGGCCGTCGTCCAGGGAAATGCACAGCTTTTCCAGCTCGGAAAAGACGTACATGAGGGAAATCTCGCCCCAGGTCTGAAATAATCCGCGCAGGTACTGCTCGGCCCGCAGGGTCAGCTTCTTCCCCCGGCCTTCCAGGAACTCACAGACGTAGGGCATGACGTTTTTCTCCGTCACGGCCTCGCCTGCGACGACGTCGGCCATAGGGCGCAGCTCCTTGAAAAAGGCGCAGCCCGTGTCTATGTTTCCCTTGGTATAAAACAGGACGCCGTTTTCATCGGACAGGGTCCGCAGCTTTTCCAAAAACCACGTCTCTTCCTTGGACAGCTTACTGCGCGACCGGCCGCCGCGCTTTATCGGCAGGAAGGGGCACTCGGTCCATACGACGACGCTGCCGCCGCCGAACAGGCTCGTCCCTTCAAAGGCCTCGACGACCGATGCCGCAGGGGCGTCCTTTTTGAACTGCCGCACCGCCGCGTCGCCGCCGGCCCGCTGTTGGCAGTCGGCAACGAAACGCCGCCGGGCCTGCTCCATCAAATATTCTTCTGTTCCGTATATCACTGCGATTGGTTTCATCGTTTACTCTCCGCCCCGGGCCGTAAAAGTCCACTCGCCCTTTCGATAGGTTCCCGTAATCTGGCCGTCGCGAGCCGGCGAAAACCAGGGAATATCGTATAGGGCCGCCCCTTCCGTCCATTCGTCGTACCTTTCGTCATGACCGCCGCTGCGATAGAAAATCAGCGCCGCAGCCTGGCTGGGAAAGGTCTTCTCATCGTACGGCGGCAGCTGGCGCAGCTCGATACAAGCTCCGTCAGGAAGCCGTTTCTGCGGCAGGCCGTCGTACAGGTAATAGGGAATCGCCCCTTCTGCAGCAACGACGGGCATGGCGTCGTCAGCCAAGCGGCACGGCCTGTCCAGGGTAAATCTCTCCTCTATCTGGGCCGCCGTTTTCTCCGGCTCGCAGCCGACGACAGTACAGCCGGTCAGACGGAATATGCCTTCATACCGCAATGCCGGCGTCAGCGTGTAAGCCGCCTGCTCAGGGTTCGCCCAGGAACTTTTATTATACCACAGATAGGCCGAATCATCATCATAGACGACGCACGTCGCCTTATCTTGTCCCAAATCGAAGACGTGGACGACGGCCTCAGGCCGGTTCAGCTGCGCCCAGCCCCAGGAACCGAGGCCGGCGACGGCTGCCAAGACCAGCAAGATGCGCCTCTGCCGAGGCCAGACGAAGACCGCAGCAAGGGCCGTATACCAGGCGGCGACAGCCGGCAGAGACATGGCTCCGGCCCAGAAACGGCTGTGCGGCAAGGCCGACAGAAAATAATTTCCCTTCACGGCCAGTGCCAGAAGGGGCGACACGCCGTGCAGGACCATATGGGCGGCGGGATCGCAGAGAAAACCGAGAACGGCGGCAGCCAGTCCTAAAACGATGACCAAATCCAATACGGGGGCGACGAGGAGATTGGCTGCAAAGGAATAAACGGGAAAGGCATGGAAATTGGCAAACAGCAGGGGCAGCAGCAAGACCTGGGCGCACAGGCATACGGACAAGCCGTCGCGCAGCAGCGCCGGCAGGGCGGAAAACCAGGGCCGCACCTTGCCGCTGAGAAGGACGATGCCCGCCGATGCGCCGCAGGACAGGCGGAAGCTCAAATCATAGAGCAAATACGGACTGTACAGCAGCATGAGCAGCACTGCCGCCGCCAAGGCCTGCACGCTCGCGTAGTCCCGCCGGGCCCACAGGCTGAAGGAACAAATCAGCCCCATGATGGACGCCCGGACGACGGGGGCGACGAATTCAGCCATAGCTCCGTACAGAAGGACGAAGGCAGCCGACAGAAAGAACTGCCATTTTCCCCGCAGCCCGGCCGCCCGGCCTAAAATCTGCACGACCGACAGGAGCAAGGCGATGTGCGACCCCGACACCGACAGGATATGAATCAATCCCGTTATACTAAAGCTTTCGATGAGCTCCGGCGGCAGCTCGTCGTAATGACCGCCGAAGAGCAGGCTGCTCAGGATATGAGCCCCGTCCGTCCCCAATACGGCGCGGAAGCGGTCCGTCATGGTTTCGCGCAGATTCGCCAAGGTATGACGCCATCCCTGCGCCGGCTGAAGCAAGGTCAGGCTGCCGTCGTCGCCGTAGCCCTTTAAAAAGATGCCGCTTTCCTTGTCGCGGTGCCGGGCGTCGTAGGCTCCGCAGTTTTTATAATACCGAATAGACCGCAGGACGCCGCGGAAGGCGACGCGGGCCGACGGCTGAAAGGACGGATTGGCCGGAGCCGTCACATACACTGCGCCCGCTCCTTCCCGGAACGTGCCTTCGCCGGCATAGGCGAAACGCTCCATATCGACGACATAGCGGGCCATCGTCTTGCCGTCGGTTTCGTACATACTGCCTTTTTCCCGGAGCGTCCCTTCCATATAGATGTCGGCTCCGCCGACATAATGAGGCAGCCTGTCGTACTGCTCCGCCGCCAGCTGCAAACGTATGCCGCCGGCCAGCAGGCAGCACAGCAGAAACAGCGGCCAAACCCAGCGCGTCTTCCTCGCCGCCGCAGCCAGGAGGACGGCGGCAAGACAGGCCGCAGCCCATTCCGTCATGGACCAGCCCAACGAATCTGCCGCCATGATGCCGACGCAGAAGGCCGACACAGCCCCCAGTCCCCGATACATCATATCGTCACCTTGTCCTGCAGCTCTTTATATTTCGCCGGGCCGATGCCCTTGACCTTCTGCAGCTCCTCTATGCCGGAAAACAAGCCGTGCTCGTCCCGATAGGCAATGATCTTACGGGCCATAGCCGGTCCGATGCCCGGCAGCTCGCCCAGCTTCTCCTCGTCGGCTTCGTTGATGTTGACGCGGCCATCGTCTGCCTTGCCGGCAGGCGGCGCGCCGTTCAAGTCATAGGGGATATGAATATGCATACCGTCAGCCGCTTCATCGGCAAAGTTGACAGCCGCCCCATCGGCATAAGGCAAGACACCTCCGGCGGCATGGACGGCTTCGCCGACGCGCACGTTCTCGTCAAAAGCGTATAGTCCGGGCCTGCGCACGGCGCCGCTGACGTAGACGTAGGCCGACCGGGGCTGAGGCGCTTCTACGGCCGGCGCGGCAGACGCCGGTTCCTCCAGCCAGTCCGGCAGCTCTCCCTGCCAAACGAATAGAGCCGCCAGCAGGCAGACTCCTATGAGCACTTTCTTCATATACAGACCTCCTCATTCAGGTATTTCTTCTTCACTTCTCGGTCTGCATCGGCCCTTCCTGCCGCCGTCATCAGGTTTAAGCTCCTTCTAATCTTCGTCTCATAAAGGGCCTCATATTTTAATATTTCTCCGTCATTCTCCGCCGCCGGCCGGTTATTTCGGTCAAAAACGAGCAATCCTATTCCATCGTCTTACATTTTGTGATATGATAAGTACATTCATCATGGATATAGTTTTAAATATATTGGAGGCCAGAACATGAAAGAATACAAACCGTTCAAATCAGGTAAAGTCCGCGAAGTATACGATGCCGGCGACAGCATCATCATGGTTGCGACCGATCGCATTTCCGCATTCGACCACATCCTGAAAAACCAGATTACGAAAAAAGGCGCGATCCTCACGCAGATGTCCAAATTCTGGTTTGATTTGACGAAAGATATTATTCCGAACCACATGATCTCCGTCGACAACGCCGACATGCCCGAATTCTTCCAGCAGGAACAGTTCCTCGGCAACAGCATGAAATGCAAAAAGCTGACCATGATCCCCATGGAATGCATCGTCCGCGGCTACATCACCGGCAGCGGCTGGGAAAGCTATAAGGAAAACGGCACGATCTGCGGCATCCAGCTTCCCGAAGGCCTGCAGGAATCGCAGAAGCTCCCCGAACCGATCTTCACGCCGAGCACGAAAGCCGAATTAGGCGACCACGACGAAAACGTCTCCCTCGAACAGGGCGCAGCCGTCCTCGACAAGACCTTCCCCGGCAAGGGCATGGAATACGCCGAAAAAATCCGCGACTACACCCTCGCCCTGTACAAGAAATGCGCCGACTACGCCTTGTCCCGCGGCATCATCATTGCCGATACGAAGTTTGAATTCGGCCTCGACGAAGAAGGCAATATCGTATTAGGCGACGAAATGCTCACGCCGGACAGCTCCCGCTTCTGGCCCCTCGAAGGCTACAAGCCAGGCCAGTCCCAGCCGTCCTATGACAAGCAGTTCGTCCGCGACTGGCTCAAAGCCAACCCGGACAGCGATTTCCTCCTGCCGCAGGACGTCATCGACAAGACGATTGAAAAATACGAAGAAGCCTATGAAATGCTGACAGGCAAAAAATTCGATAAATAAGCAACAAAAAAATGGATTCAGCTTCTCGCGCTGAATCCATTTTTTTGTTGCTTATGAAGTAGATTTTAACATCCAAGCTAACGGACGCAGCTACTCCATACAGCCTATTCTGCCTCGATATCCATAAACTCGAAGGCGTCTACGTCGAATAAGCCTGTATCCAAAAGCTTAATCTGCGGGATGACCGGCAGGGACATGAAGCACAAGGTCATGACGACGTCCACATCCTCGTGGATGCCCAGCGCTTCGTGGCCGGCTGCGTAGATTTCTTCGGCCTGCTCTTCTACCCAATGGCCGTCCCGATTGCTCATGAGGCCGGCAATAGGCAGGGGCATAGAGGCGATGACGGCTCCGTCCAGCACGACGGCAATGCCTCCTTCCTGGGCCGCGACGGCTTCGACGGCCGCCGCCATGTCGCCGTTGTTCGCGCCGGCGACGATGATGTTGTGAGAATCGTGGGCAATGGATACGGCCACGGCCCCCTTCGTCAGTCCGTAGCCCCGCAGCAGGCCGAGGCCGACATTGCCCGTGCCGTGATGGCGTTCGACGACGGCGACCTTGACGATATCAGCGGCGGCATCATATACGAAATCGCCCCTTTCATCGACGGCTACTGTCGCCGTCCCTTTGCGAGTCACGACGCTGCCGGGGATAATATCTATCGTATGGACCGACGGCGAGCGCAGGGCCATGCGCAGCTTGTCGGCAGAAAAACCGGCCAGATGTACGGTGTGACGGACAGCACCGGTGTCAGCCTGCGTAAAAGGCGGAATATACGCCCCTTCGGACGCAACTTCCTCGCCGGCAATAAAGGTCTTCCAAACGGAAAACTCCTGCAAATCATCAAACAAGACGACGTCGGCCCGTTGGCCCGTTTTCCCGGCGCCAGAGCACCGCGGTCCGACAAACCGTAGCATTCGGCAGCGTTGAGCGTCGCCATCGCAACGGCTCCTTCCGGCGAAATGCCGTGCCGCACGCACAGCCGCAGGTGCTCGTTCAAATGGCCCTTGGAAAATATCGTTTTCAAATGCAGATCGTCGGAACACAGCAGGAACCGGCGCAGGTTCTGCGGCGTGACGGCGCCGATGAGATTCGGCAAATCGCGGCAGGCCGAACCGTTTCGCAGGAGGACGTACATGCCGAGGGAAATTCGCTCCAGCGCTTCCTCGGCAGTGGAGCATTCATGGTCCGTCCGAATTCCGGCAGCGGCGTAAGCCTGCAGCCCGCCGCCATGGAGGCCCGGACTGTGACCGTCGACGATCTTGCCTGCTTCATGGGCCGCCGCTAACTTATCCAGCACGTCGTCCTGGGCTGCCGCGACGCCGGGATAGTTCATAAATTCCCCTACGCCCAATATGTAACTGTCCTGCAGAGCCCGGGCCAGCTCTTCCGCGCCGATGACGGCGCCGCTGTGGTCGAAGGATGTCGCCGGCACGCAGGATGGAGCCATGAACTGAATATCCAGAACGGTCTGCTCCGCCGCTTCGGCCATATACTTCAATCCAGCCAGCCCGCAGACATTGGCGATTTCATGAGGATCGGCAATAATCGTCGTCGTCCCCATGGGAACGACGAGGCGGCCGAATTCTTCCGGACTGACGTAGGACGACTCGATGTGGATATGGCTGTCGATGAGGCCCGGCGCGGCATACCGCCCTCCGGCATCGACGACGCGCCGCCCTTCGTATGAACCACCGATACCGGCGAGGACGCCGTTATGACAGCAATGTCCCCTTCTCGTATGGACTGGGTATACACGTCGATAATACGGCAGTTTTTAAGGACCAAGTCGCAGGGAATGATCCCCTGGGCCGCTTCAATTCTTCGTTTCAACAGGTCTTTATATACAGAAGCCATAAGTAACTCTCCTTTGTTTGCCAATTATAGGTACTCATATTGTACCATACCCGCTGCGGGGAAGCCAAAGCATCTTGCCGAAAAACATCTTCTATACGACAAATTTATATGACTATAAAAAATATTTTCACCCTTTTCATTGCTATTTCGACCTGAAAAGGATATAATCATACCTATGTTTTTATTTTTATAAATTCACAAAAGGGGTGCATTATGAACTTCCTCGACCGTATGTTTCATTTGACGCAAAACGGCACGACTGTAAGAACCGAGCTCATCGCCGGCATTACGACCTTCATGACCATGGCCTATATTCTGGCCGTCAACCCGACGATTCTGAGCGCCGCCGGCATGGATAAGGGCGCCGTCCTAACGGCGACGGCCTTGGCGTCCCTCATCGGCACGCTGTGCATGGCCTTCTTTGCCAACTATCCTTTCGCCCTGGCTCCCGGCATGGGCCTGAACGCCTTTTTTGCCTATACCGTAGTCCTGCAGATGGGCTATACTTGGGAAATGGCCCTGGCCGCCGTCTTTGTAGAAGGCGTCATTTTTATCGTCCTATCCTTGACAAACGTCCGCGAAGCCATCTTCAACGCCATACCGATGACCCTGAAAAAGGCAGTGTCCGCCGGCATCGGTTTGTTTATCGCCCTCATCGGCCTGTTCAACGCCCAAATCATCGTCGCCAACCCGGCTACGAAGATTTCCCTCTTTTCCTTTAAGCAGGCCGTCGCCGACGGCACCTTCCACACCGTAGGCATTACGGTACTGCTGGCCATGCTGGGCATCTTGTTTACGGCCTTCCTCATGATCCGCCGCGTCCGCGGCAACGTCCTCTGGGGCATCCTGTTTACGTGGATACTGGCACTCCTCTGCGAACTGACCGGCCTGTACGTCCCCAATCCGGAGCTGCACATGTACAGCGTCATCCCCGACGTATCTGCCGGCGCGGCGGCCTTTGCACCAGCCAGTATCGCCCCAATCTTCGGGCATCTCGATTTCAGCCTCCTCTGGTCCGTCGATTTCCTCATCGTCATGTTCGCCTTCTTATTCGTCGATATCTTCGATACCTTAGGCACGCTCATCGGCGTATCCTCCAAGGCCAACATGCTCGACGCCGACGGCAAGCTGCCCCGCATCAAGGGAGCCCTCATGGCTGACGCCGTCGCCACGACCTTCGGCGCCGTCCTCGGCACCAGTACGACGACGACTTTTGTCGAAAGCGCTACCGGCGTCAGCGAAGGAGGCCGCACGGGCTTGACGGCGTTGTTCGTCGCCCTGTTTTTCGCCCTGTCCCTGTTCCTGTCGCCTCTCTTCATGGCCATTCCGGCCTTCGCCACCGCACCGGCCCTGGTCATCGTCGGGTTCCTCATGCTGACCTCTGTTGCCAGCATCGACTTTGACGATTTCAGCGAAGCCATTCCGGCCTACATTACCATCATTGCCATGCCCTTCTGCTACAGCATTTCCGAAGGCATCTCTTTCGGTATCATCTCCTATGTCATCCTCAACGTCCTGACGGGAAAACGAGAAAAAATCAGCCTGCTCATGTACATCCTGGCTGTCATCTTCATTGGAAAATATATCTTATTATAATTTTACATACGCTGCAAAATAAAACCTCTGCCGTCTTATGCGTTCGTTCCGCATGACGGCAGAGGTTTTATACGTTACAGATACTCTATCTCGGCAGCTTCATGTACAGCAGCGGATAGGGATTGCCCTGTTCGTCCAAATCCGACCGCTTATACACCGTAAAGCCCATGTACTCGTAAAAGCCGACGGCCTGGGGATTTTGCTCGTTTACCGTTACTTCCCAAGCGCCGTATCGTTCCACGGCCTGCTGGATCAAGGCTTTTCCGATTCCCTTCCCCCGTTCTTCCGGCGAGACGAAGAGCATTTCGATACGGCCGCCGTCCAATCCCAGGAAGGCCGTCATGACCTGCTGCTCGCTGCAAGCCGCGACTAATACGGGCACGCCGCCCAAAGCCTTCGGCACGTACTTCTTAATAGCCTCAATTTCGTCGGCCGATAAAAAATCATGCGTCGCCTTGACCGACCGTTCCCACAGCTCCGTCAAGGCCTCGATACAGGCATCTCTGTTCCCTTTAATTTCTGTAATATTCATCATAATCTCCTGCCTACAGGAAAAACCGCTTATGTTAAATTGCGGCATAAGCGGTTTTTCTATTCGTACTCGATATTTACATTATTGCAAATTTTTCGTCAAGAGCTCGTTGACGACGCCGGGGTTGGCCCGGCCCTTCGTTTCCTTCATGATCTGGCCGACGAGGAAGCCGATAGCCTTCTTCTTGCCGGCCTTGTAGTCGGCAACGGACTGCGGATTGGCTTCGATGATCTTCTTGACCAGTTCTTCCAGTGCGCCCGTATCGGTAATCTGTACGAGGCCCTGTTCTTTTACGACGTCATTGGCCGACTTGCCGGATTTCCACATTTCAGGCAGTACCTTCTTGGCGATTTTGCCGGAAATGGTGTTCTTGGCGATGAGCTGGAGCAGTTCGGCCAGCGCCGCCGGCTGTACGGGCGCATCGACAGCGCCTACGCCGTTTTCATTGAGGAGCTTGGCAAATTCGCCGAGCATCCAGTTCGACGCCGTCTTGGCATCGACACCGCATTTGACGACGTCTTCAAAATAATCTGCCGTCTGCTTTTCCAAGGTCAGCAGGTTGGCGTCGTATTCGGGCAGGCCCAGTTCGTCCATAAAGCGCTTCTTACGGGCGTCAGGCATTTCCGGCAGCTCCTTGCGGACTTCTTCAATGTATTCCGGCGATACTTCGATAGGAATCAAATCCGGTTCGGGGAAATAGCGGTAATCGCTGTCGCCTTCCTTGACGCGCTGGAGGAACGTAACGCCCTTGGCGTCGTCCCAGCCGCGGGTGCACTGCTGAATCGTGCCGCCTTCTTCGAGGATCTGGGCCTGACGGACGGCTTCATATTCAATGCCCTTCTGCACGCCGCTGAAGGAGTTGATATTCTTCAATTCCGTCTTCGTGCCAAGCTTGTCGCTGCCGACAGGACGGACGGAGATGTTGGCGTCGCAGCGCATGCTACCTTCTTCGAGGCGGCAGTCCGATACGCCTAAGTATTGGAGAATGGAACGCAGCTTTTCCAGATAAGCCCGCGCTTCTTCGCCGCTGCGCAGCTCCGGTTCGCCGACGATTTCCAGGAGAGGCACGCCCGTGCGGTTGTAGTCGACGCAGGACGAATCAGCCGTGTCGATGCTGCCGCCGCTGTGCACGAGCTTGCCGGCATCTTCTTCCATGTGGATGCGGGTCAGGTGGATACGGCGCTGTTCGCCGTTGACTTCAATATCCACGTAGCCGCCCTTGCAGATGGGCAGGTCAAACTGGGATGTCTGGAAGTTTTTCGGCAAATCGGGATAGTAGTAGTTTTTGCGGTCAAATTTGCTGTACGGCAAAATGTCGCAGTGCAGCGCCAGCCCTGCCTTGACGGCAAAGTGGAGCACTTCTTTATTGAGGACGGGCAGCACGCCGGGCAGACCCAGGCAAACCGGGCAGACATGGGTATTCGGTTCGGCGCCGAATTCAGTGCTGCATCCGCAGAAAATCTTTGTCTTCGTTTTCAGTTCGACGTGGACTTCCAAGCCGATAACGGATTCGTATTTCATTATAATTCAACCTCCCCCATAGGCAACGGCTTGCGCAAGTCCGTTCTATTCTGTTCAAAGGTGTAGGCTGCACGGAGCAGCGTTTCTTCATCGAGGGCCTTGCCGATGAGCTGCATGCCGATGGGCAGGCCGTTCTTGTAGCCGCAGGGAATGCTGAGTCCCGGAAGTCCTGCCAGGTTCAGCGTAACGGTGCAGACGTCGCCTAAGTACATGGCCAGCGGATTGCCGCTGTTCTGGCCGATCTTGAAGGCCGTGTCCGGAGCCGTCGGCGTCAGGAGGACGTCGCATTGTTTCAGCGCTTCGTCGTAATCATGCTTGATAAGCGTGCGGACCTTCATAGCCCGCAGATAGTAGGCGTCGTAATAGCCGGAGCTCAGGACGTACGTGCCGAGAAGGATGCGGCGCTGTACTTCCGGGCCGAAGCCTTCGGAACGGGTCTTGATATACATATCGACGATGTCCTTGCCTTCGACGCGCAGGCCAAAACCGACGCCGTCGTACCGGGCCAGGTTGGAGCTGGCTTCGGCCGGGGCGATGATGTAGTAGGCAGCGATGCCGTATTTTACGTGAGGCATGCTGACCGGCACGATTTCTGCGCCTAATTTCTTGTACGTTTCAATGGCTTCATCCAAGGCCTTGCGGCATTCGGCGTCGAGGCCTTCGCCGAAGAACTCTTCCGGAATGCCGATTTTCATGCCCTTGACGTCGTTGACCAAGGCCTGTTTGTAGTCCTTCTTGGCCTGCGGAATAGACGTCGAGTCCTTCGTGTCGTGACCGGCAACGGCATTCAATACGATGGCGCAGTCTTCTACGTCGTTCGTAAAGGTACCGATCTGGTCGAGGGACGACGCAAAGGCGATGAGGCCGTAGCGGGAAATGAGGCCGTACGTCGGTTTGAGGCCGACGACGCCGCAGTACGCCGCAGGCTGGCGGACAGAGCCGCCCGTATCGGAGCCGAGAGACCATACGCATTCGCCGGCAGCGACGGCAGCGGCCGAACCGCCCGACGAGCCGCCGGGAACATAATCCAGTCCCCAGGGGTTATGCGTAATCTGGAAGGCCGAGTTTTCCGTCGAGCTGCCCATGGCAAATTCATCCATGTTGGTCTTGCCCAGGCTGACGTAATCGACATCCATCAGCTTTTCAATAACCGTCGCATTGTACGGCGATTTGAAATGTTTCAGCATCTTGGACGCGCACGTAGCGTACTGCCCTTTAATGCAGATGTTATCTTTAATAGCCCCGGGAACGCCGGCCAAATCGGCAATGGCTTCACCGGCAGCGATCTTTTTATCGACGGCAGCAGCCGCTTCCAGCGCAAATTCGCGGTTATCCGACAAAAAAGCCTGAACCTGCGGTTCTACGGCGTCTTTGCGGGCAATATAGGCTTTCGTCAATTCAACGGCGGATAATTCGCCCTTGACGAGCTTGTCGTGTAATCCATGTATCGTTACCACAATATCCCTCCTTAATCCTGAATGACCTTCGGCACTTTGAAATAGCCGTCTTCCGGTTCCGGCGCATTTTGCAGCGCTTTATCATTGGGCAGGGACGTATGGGGCACATCGTCGCGCATGACATTGGACATGGATACGGCATGAGCCGTCGGCTGTACATCCGTAATATCTACCTGACTCATGAGATCCATATACGATAAAATGTCGTTCAGCTGTTTCCCGACAGCGTCAATCTGGTCTTCCTTGATTTCCAAGCGGGACAACAGTGCAATTTTCTTTATTTCTTCAGCACTGATTTTCATACAGACACTCCTCGCAGAAAAATTTTAATACGTATTTACAATAGGATATTATACCATATGAACGGCATAAAATCATCCTATTTTGACGAGATGACCGTACCAAGTTGCTGTAAATATGTATGATAAATCTCATACTCTGGCCCTTCTCGAATATGCGCCTTCCGGCATGGACGATACTGCAGCTTCTGTTCGGCTTCCCGGCGGAATGGACCCGGTTTATTTTATATTTTCATCACATTTGTACAGTAAATTTCCACAATTATTTTGCACCAGCACAAAAGAGCAGCGCTTTTGAAGTATTTTTGACAGGCATCATTCCGATAGCTGCCTTGCTGTATCGGTATCTCATTCAAAATATACGGGTACGGCTGCGTTGCTATGCTTATATGTCTTCCCCATCACGCCCAGTATTTGGCGCTATGGGCTGCGTCATAGAACGCCATAAGGCAGCAACGGTACTGTCACAGCAGCACCGCTATGATTTCTTTTATTTCTGCATGATAAGATTTCCTCATCATGTGCAGTCTTCAACTCGTATCCCGCGCTGTCAGAGCCTGTATATTTTAATTTGAAGACGCCTTACTAGCCTGAATCTGCGGCCCGTTCTTTACGGATGTTTGCCTGCGCCGCCAGGTCTACGGCAGCGCTTCGTACACGGGACAAATGCCTTCACCTAAGCTGACGTCCGGGCTGCCCCAGCTCATGTCGCTGATATGGCGGAGCCCGCCCTGGCCGGAAGGCGTACCCCCTGCGCTCTCGTACGGACTGGGCGCCGTATCATGGCGGGGACTGCCCTTGCTGTGAACCAATACGGCATGGATATACTGAACGCTGGACGCGCCCTTCTTCAAGGCAATGCAAATGGCCCGGCAGACAGCTTCTTCTCCCCAGCGCCGCGCCAACCCCTGCAGGGCTTCTACAGTCTGCCCGTCGGCCTTGCCGAACAAGGCTTCGTAATACAGGAGGGCCTTGCCGCCCGGCGGAGACGACGGCTCCTCTATATCGCCGCAGGTATCCCGCCTTTCATCGAGACGACCTGCGGCAGAACATGCATACGGCATAGAGGTGCCGTCTTCGGTTACATACGACGCCCTCTCGGCCGCCTCCTCCCCCTGCATGCCGCCCATATCGTCCCCGTCATACGCCGTGATTTCCCACACATTGGAAATCTGTGGGCAGTTCAGGACAGCCCCATCGTTCGACACGGCATATTCTACTTTATGTGTCTGCCCATTGACGCTCTGTACTTTCTCATCGGGCCCAGCAGCATCCTTCTCGCTGTTTCGTGGGCAACCCATAACAGCCCCGCTGTACGATGCAGCATATTCCCTTTCAGGTATTAGCTCGTTGATGCTCTGCATTTTCTCGTCAAGCAGAACACCAACCTGTTCACCATGCTGAACACAATGTAAGTCAGCCTTGCCAGACGGCACGGCATATTCCGTTTGATGTGTCTGGCCATTGACACGCAATCTTTTCTTATCGGTCACAGCGATAGTCTTCATGCCATTTCGGCGATAATCCACAGCAGTCCCGCCGTACGATGCAGCAGGTTCCGTTTCAGGGATTGGCTCGTTGATGTTCTGCATTTTTTCGTCAAGTATAGCCCCGATCTGTTCATCATGCTGAACGAAATCTAATGCAGCCTTGCCACACGACGTAGTATATCCCTCACAGGCCTGCCCATTGACGCTCCGTATTCTCTCGTCGGGCATACGGCCAATCATTTCATTAGGTAGAGCGCAAGCTGCTGCCTTCACCTGTTCCTCCCGCTGCCGCTGGCGATACCGTCTCATGCGGTCCCGGGCGTCGCTGCGCTTCTTCTCGTCGCGGGAAAAGCTCTGGATTTCATCCCAGGGCACGATGCGGATCAACCCCGTTTCATCGCGGCTGATGAGGTCAATCTGCTCAAACACGTCCAGCACCCGTTCCACAAAAGCCTTGCGGCGGCGCAGCTGACGAGCCAGCAGCTCCGTCGGCATAGCCTGTCTCTCCGATACGTATATGTAGCCGTCGTCGTTGATCATGCCGGCCAAATCCTTGAGATAAAACCAAATGACGAAATACGAATCGCCATGAGGCTGATTCAGCAAATACATCATCCGCGGGTCCTGAAACAACCCAACCTTCGTCTGAAACCATCGCAGCGCCTTCATGTCCGCACCTCTCCCTTCGCATCTCTCTATAGTAGTAAGGGACATGAAGGGCCGAATTTATTTCCCCCTTTGCTAAACTTGCATAAAACGCAAAGCAAAAACGATTCATCAAAAAAAAGAAAATACACTAAATAAAAAATAAGACAGAAAAAAATATAAAAAGAAAGAGAAAAAGAAAAGAAGACGTTACGCGTAACGCCGTGAAGCGTCAGAAACCAAATGAAAGCTAAAAACGGCTTAACAAAGCCCTTTGCAGTCATAGGCCCTTGTCAGCTATACGCCGTAATTCAGTTTATAATGCATGTAAATCAAAATATATAACGATACGATACTGCATTAAACCATTCATGCAACGCCAAACATTTGCCAATTCATTAGCTATTTCGACAACTGAATCACGATGCATTTCTTCCATTCCATGACTTCTATGCATACTCCATCCAAGACCGCAAACGCCTCCTGCCTATAAAGTTCAATCATATTTTTGTCGGCAACGGCACGTGTTCCCGATACTATCAAATTCTCG